>NZ_JBFBDO010000056.1:0-54896 GCF_040683335.1 Kitasatospora sp. NPDC093806 | reverse complement strand
CGCCCCGCCCGTTCGGGGCGCCGCCACGGTGGCGGCGCCCCGAACGGGGATCGGGGTGGTCCTGGGGTCGGGGGACGGACCGTCAGAACGACCAATGGACGATCGCGTAGCCCGGTGCTCCCGCCATGCCGGGTCTCGCGGCCGTGAAGCTGCAGTCACCGCCCGGTCCGCCGGTCGCGTAGCCCGGGGCGACAGCGTCGGGGTTCGCGGGCCCACTGCCCGTGCCGGAGCCGGTGGAGTCCGAGGCCCCGCCGACCCTGCCGGGGCGTACGTAGCCGCCGCCACCCTGGACGGTTTCGGCGGGGGCGGTGCCGAGTCCCCCCGCGCCGCCGCTGCCGTGTGTGCCGCCGATGCCCCCGAACGGCGCGTAGCCCCCGCCGCCACCGTCGGCGGTGGCGAGCGTCGTCGACCCGATCGCGATGGCCGTGCCGGTGCCGACGGAGCCGTCGCCGTCGATCGCGCCTCCGGCACCGCCCGTGCCGATGGTGATGGCCACCTCCTGCTGGGGGGACACGGTGATCGCGCCGTGCACGTATCCGCCCCCGCCCCCGCCTCCTCCGCCGCCGCAGGGCACGCGCGATCCGCCGCCGCCTCCGCCGCCGCCTCCCCAGAGGTCGATCAGCAGGCCGGTCACGCCGGCCGGGACGGTGAAGGTGCCGGTCTGCGTGAAGGTGCGGACGCCGGTGGTGGCGTGGGCGGTGGTGGTGCCGGTGACGAGCGTGCTCGTGGCGGCGACCAGTACGGTGGCACAGGCCGCCACCGTGGCCACGGGCCGCCGACGGCGCGTCGGGGTCGGGACGGACGACATCGAGGTTTCCTCCGTAGCTCGGACATTCATGGGATGTGCACGCACCATCCTCGATGTCCATGGTGGACCGCGCACCAGGCGTTGCGCCGGATGGCCCGCCGCCCGAACCTCGGGGCGCCGCGCGGATATCGTCTCCCCCCATGGACATGAACGGCATACATTTCGGCATCACCGACTGGTCGTCAGTTCCGCCCACCGAGCACACGGGTGAGACGGGGACCGCGACCTGGCGCACCCGCGAGTTCGGCAAGGTGCGGGTGCGCATGGTCGAGTACAGCCCCGGCTACCTCGCCGACCACTGGTGCAGCCGGGGGCACGTCCTGCTGGTCCTGGAGGGCACGCTGACCACCGAGCTCTCGACCGGCGAGGTGGTCACCATCGAGGCCGGCAGCAGCTACCAGGTCGGCGACGACATGGAGGCCCACCGCTCCAGCACCACGGGCGGCGCCCGCCTCTTCGTCGTCGACTGAGGCGGCCCGGGACACCGGCCCCACCCGCCCACTCGGCCCACCCGGCCCGCAGCAACTCCCTCTCGCCATCCGGGACGCGCTGGGCGTGCCGGCCCACCGCATCCCCGCATGCGCCCCGGAGTCGCCCCGTCGAGGAGTGCCGCGGCGCCGGCTCCGGCCGGACACAGCGGATCCCGGCGGCGCGGGTGTGACGGGCAGCGGGCGTACCCGGGTGCCGGTGCCGGCGGACGGGCCGGGCCCCGGCGGTACGGGGACGGTGGACGCCCCGTACCGCCTTCGGCCCGGTCCGTGGTCAGGTCGAGCGCAGGGCGTCGGTGGGGGAGGCCCGGGCCGCGCGCAGGGCCGGGTAGATTCCGGCGGCGGCGGCCACCAGGACCGACACCAGCGGTCCGGCGACGAGGACGGGCAGCGGGATGGAGGCGGGCCAGCCCTGGGCGAGGGCGTAGCCGTAGACGGTGAGGCCGCCCAGGAACAGGCCGGCGAGGCCGCCGATGAGGCCCATCAGCACGGCTTCGAGCAGGAACTGGACGGCGATCTGCCCGCCCCGGGCGCCCAGTGCGCGGCGGAGTCCGACCTCGCCGCGGCGTTCCATCACGCTGACCACCATGGTGTTGGCGATGCCGACACCGCCGACCAGCAGGGCGACCGCGGCGAGCGCGAGGACCAGCCCGGTGAGGGCGCTCTTCGCCTCGGCCCGGGCCGCGAGCAGGTCGGAGGGGCGGCTGACGGCCACGGTGTTCGGGCCGGCCGGGTTGGCGGTGGCCGCGGCAACGGCCTGCACGTCGGGGACGCGCTCGGGATGGGAGCGGAGGTACACGGTGGCGGCGGTGCCGTCCGCGCCCAGGTGGGCCGTGGCCTCGGGCCAGCCGACCAGGGCGGCGGTGCCGATCTCGGGCGCGAGTTCGTTCGGGGCCAGGATCCCGGCGACGAGGAACGACTGTCCGCCCAGCCAGACCCGCTCGCCGGCGGCGGTGACGCCGAGCCGCTGGGCGGCCTGGTCGCCGAGCACGGTCACCGGCAGGTTCTCGCTCGCCGCGTCGAGCCACCGTCCGCTGCGCACGGTGGCGCGCAGGACGTCGAGCAGGTTGGGCCGGGCGGCCAGCACGGTGAGGCTGCCGGTCTGCTGCTGCGGGACGAGGTCGTTGCGGTAGACCTGCGCCTGGGTGCCCCCGGTCGCGGTCACCTGCTGGACCGGCGCGATGTCGGCGAGCATCTTCTCCGCCGTGGGCGGCAGCGGGACCAACCGCTGGTCGGCGCCCTTGCCGGGGGAGACGGTGATCAGGTTGGAGCCGAGCTGGTCCAGGCGGGCCAGCAGGTGGGCCTGGTTGGAGAAGGAGATGCCGGTGACCGCGATGACGGCGGCGATGCCCAGGCAGATGCCGAACGCGGACAGGGCGGAGCGCATCTTGCGGGTGCGCGGCCCGATCATGCCCAGGCGCAGCAGGTCGGTCGGGCGCAGCCGGCTGCGGCGCGGGCGGTGTTCGTGGAGGGTCACAGGCCGGCTCCCACGGGGTCGGGGTGGCGTTCGTCGAAGTCGATGCGGCCGTCGTGGATGCCGATGCGCCGGGGGAACGAGGCGGCCAGTTCGCGGTCGTGGGTGATCACGACGACCGTGGTGCCGTTGGCGTTCAGGGTGCGCAGCAGGTCGACGACGGCCGCGCCGGAGACGCTGTCCAGCGCGCCGGTGGGCTCGTCCGCGAGCAGCAGCGCGGGGCGGCCGACGAGCGCGCGGGCGATGGCGACGCGCTGCTTCTCGCCGCCGGACAGCTGGTCGGGGCGGTGGTCGAGCCGGTGGCCGAGCCCGACCTCGCGCAGGGCCCGGGCGGCGTCGGCGCGGCGGAGGGAGGCGGGGGCGCCGCTGTAGAGGAGGCCGGTGGCGACGTTCTCGACCGTGCTGAGTCCGGGCAGCAGGAAGAACTGCTGGAAGACGAAGCCGATCCGGTGGGCGCGCAGCGCGGCCAGTTCGGGGTCGGAGAGGTCGGCCAGGTCGCGGCCCTCGAAGCGCAGCCGTCCGGTGCTGGGGCGGTCGAGTGAGCCGAGCAGGGCCAGGAGGGTGGACTTGCCGGAGCCGGAGGGGCCGACGACGGCGAGGAGTTCGCCGGGGGTGACGGTGAGGTCGATGCCGTGCAGGATGCGCAGCGGCGGCGACCCGGGGTACTCCTTGGTGACGCCCGTGAGTTCCAGGACGGGATGCCCCGCACCGGTCGCCGCCGAGGACCTCGCCGAAGGCCTCGCCGCGGGTTCGGCGGGCGGGTGGTGGGGTGTCACTTCGGGATCACCACCCGGTCTCCGCCGCGGACGTCGCCGGTGATCTGCGCCTTGGCGTCGGCGACCAGGCCGAGCCGGACCTTCACCAGCCGGGTGGGAGCATCCTCGCCGGCACCGTCGACGACCCGGACGCCGTAGCCTCCGCCGTCCAGGGCGACCAGCGCGGTGACGGGGACGATGAGCGCGTCGTCGGCCGTCTCGCCGACGACGTTGACGGTCACCGAGGAGGGCCCGGCCTGCTGGGCCGCTGCCTGGTCGTCCAGCGTGACGGTGACCGTGGTCCTCTCCGGACCGGCGCCACCGCCGGAACCTCCCGGACCGGCGTCCCCGCCGCCCGCGCTCTCCCGCTGCAGGGAGCGGATGCGCCCGGTGACGGTGGTGCCGTCGGCCAGCTTCACCACCGCCCGGCCGTCGGGCTTGAACCGGGACAGCTGGTTGTCGGCGGGCTTCACGGTGGCGACGAGGTCGGTACCGCTCACCGTCATGATCGCGGTGGTGCCGATGGCCGAGCCGAGCTGGGCGCCGAGCTGCTGCACCCGGACGGCCCGCTGCGGCAGCATGACGACGCTGCCGAGCGCGACGGTCCCGGTCTGCTCCACGCCGAGGGCCTTCTGCCAGCGCTTGACGGCGATGACGGTGCCCTCGGTGAACTTCCGGTCGGCGGCCAGGCCGATTCCGTCGGCGTAACCGAGGTCGATCAGGTTCCGCTTGAGCTGGCCGACGTCGGGGCCGTCGCCGACCCCGGGGCCGAGATCGCGCCACATCGGCCGCTCCCCGCGCAGCAACACGACGGCCCGGCCGTCGACTTCGTACAGCTTCGCGCCCGCCGCGACCACGGAGCCCACGGCCGGAAGGGCCGTGAGGGTGCCGCGGCCGGCGGCGACGACGGGGGTGGGCGCGTCGTGGACGAGTACGCCGCCGACCTGGATGCCGCTGGACAGCGAACCCTGCTGCACCACGACGGTGCCGTGGCCGAGGGACGGCTGCCCGGCGGAGGAGGCACGGTGCTCCCAGGGGCGGGTGGCGGACAGCGCGCCGGCGCCGGCGATCGCGGCGACCAGGGCGAGCGAGACGACGGCCTTGCGGCGCCGGCCGCGGGTGCGGGCGGGCGGCGCCTCGGCGGCGGCGGGGGCGTCGTCGGCGGCGGGGGTTTCGGTGGCGGTGTGGTTCATGGTCACTGGCCGATGTGGTAGCCGGGCATCGGGAGGTTGCCGCAGGCCGGCTGCATGGCGTCCCACTTGTCCCGGTCGAACGAGGCTCCGGGGATGTTGAGGATGCCGGTCCTGGCGTCGGGGTCCGGCAGGTCCGGATAGCCGTTCTTCCTCGCACAGGCGACGAACACGCGGGCCATCTCGACGAACCGCTCGTTGTTCTTCTGCTTGGTCTGGTGGATCCCCGGGACCTTGGCGTCGCAGATCTTGGCCGCGGGCTCGTAGTCGTCGGCCGAGCCGGAGCCGGTCCCGGCCGCCGGGACGGTGATGCTGCCGTCCTTGTCCTGCTGGACGCCGGTCTGTCCCTGCTGGTGCATGCAGTCCACCCACGCCCTGCGGACCGCGTCGTCGTCCTGCGGCGCGCTGCTGCCCCCGCTGCCGGCGCCCGCCACCCGAGGGGCCTCGTCCTGTGAGGAGCACCCGCTCACCACCAGTGCCGCCGCCACGGCGGTCGCCGCCAGTACGGTCCGAACGGTCGTCCTGGTACGCATGTGCTGCTCTCCCTGCTGAGGTCCGGCGTTGACCCCAGCAGTTCTACGGACCGGCCGGTGAGCCACCGGTGAGCGTGCGCCTAACCGCCGGCTAACGCCCGCCGGGGCATCCTTGATCCTCCGGGCCGGCCCCGGAGCGCCAGGGCCGCGGCGCCCAGCGAATCCGAACGGAGTGGGACACGATGCGCGTGCTGATCGTCGAGGACGAGACGGAGCTGGCGGCGATGCTCGCCGAGGGCCTCCGCGCGGAGGGCATGACCTGCGACATCGCCCACGACGGCGCCCGCGCGCTCGAAATGACCGCCGCCGCCGACTACGACGTCCTGGTCCTGGACCGGAACCTGCCCAAACTGAGCGGGGACGCCGTCTGCCGGGCCCTGGACACCGCCGGCTACCCCGCCCGGATCCTCATGCTCACCGCCGCCGGCACCCTGTCCGACCTCGTCGACGGCCTCGGCAAAGGCGCCGACGACTACCTCGCCAAACCGTTCTCCTACCTCGAACTGGTCGCCCGCCTGCGCGCGCTGGCCCGCCGCACCCCCGCCGGCGCCACCGTGCTCACCAGGAACGGCATCAGCCTCGACACCGTGCGCAGGGTCGCCGAACGTGACGGCCGGCCGCTGAAACTCACGCCCAGGGAACTCGGCGTCCTGGAACTGCTGCTGCTCGCGGACGGCGCGCCGGTCGCCACCGAACAGCTGCGCGACAGCCTCTGGGACCCGGCGCTGGACCCCGCCACCACCGCCGTCCGGGTCACCGTGCACTCCCTGCGCCGCAAGATCGGCCCGCCGCCGCTGATCACCCACGACCCCGGCTACGGATACCGGCTGTGAACCGCACCCGCACCGGCCCTCGTCCTGCCCGCCCCACGCTTCCCCTGCGGACCAGGCTCACCCTGACCACGACCGCGCTCTTCGCCACCCTCGGCTGCGCCCTGCTCCTGCTGAACTGGCTGAGCGCCCGCCAGCTCCTGGAAGCCAACCGCGGTCTCGTCATCCCCGCCGTCCCACTGCAGCCCAACTCCACCGGCGCGGCGACCGGCACTCTCCCCGGCGTCCCGTCCGACGCCGCCAGCGTGCCCGCCGCACTCACCACCCCCGCCCAGGGCTTCGACGACTTCCTGCACACCGTCCTCACCGACCTGCTGACCCGCTCCCTGCTGCTGCTCGCCGTCTTCACCGCCCTCGCCGCGCTGCTCGCCTGGTGGGCCGCACGCCGCTCGCTGCGCCGCCTCCACCAGGTCACCGCCGCGGCCCGCCGCATCGGCACCGGCAGCGCCCTGGACGAACGGCTCGCCCTCACCGGCCCCCACGACGAGGTCCGCGAACTCGGCGACACCTTCGACGCCATGCTCGACCGCCTGCAGCACAGCTTCACCGCCCAGCGCCGCTTCACCGCCCACGCCTCCCACGAACTGCGCACCCCGCTCACCCTCCAGCGCACCGCGCTGGAGATCCCGCTCGCCCAGGGGCGCGTCCCCGCCGACCTGGTCCCCGCCCTCCGACGGGCGCTCGACGCCAACGCCCGCACCGAACGCCTCATCGACGCCCTCCTGACCCTGGCCCGCGGCGAGAGCCACACCCTCGCACCCCACCCCGTCGACCTCGCCGACACCGCCGCACACGCCCTGGCCGACCTGGCCGACGAGGCCGCCACCGCGGCCGTCACCGTCACCACCGACCTCGGTCCCGCACCGGTCACCGGCGACCCCGCGCTGCTGCGCCAGGTCGCACTGAACCTGCTGGCCAACGCCGTGCGGCACAACCACCGCGACGGAACGGCCGCCATGACCACCGGAACGCGCGGCACGCTCGCCTTCATCGAGGTCTCCAACACCGGCCCGGTGCTGGACCCGGACGAGGTCCCGGCGCTCTTCGAACCCTTCCAGCGCGGCCCGGAACACCGCACCGGCGGCTCCGGCCTGGGACTCGCCGTGGTCCACACGATCACCCTCACCCACCACGGCACCGTCACCGCCACCCCCCACCCGGACGGCGGCCTCACCGTCCGCGTCGAACTGCCGCGGCGCGACGGCCGGGAGACCGGGGACGACCCGCTCTGACGGCGAGCCGGCTGCGCGGCACGGGGGACGGCTCAGATCGCCGTCACCCGGGCCCTCAGGCGCGCCCCGCCGCCAGGGCCTCCAGGACCCGGCGGGTCTTGTTCTCGGGGTTCGCGGAGACCGCCACCCCGTGGGCCGTCACCGCCGCTTCGAGCTTCTGCTGCTTGCGGGTGACGCGGGCCTCGAACTCCTCGGGCTTCTCGTTGTCCTTCGGCTTGACCCGGATCGACACCTCCAGGAAGTCGAGGCCGACCACCTGCCAGCGCTCCAGGTCGACCTCCAGGTCGTCGAGCGCGACGTCCTTGAACTTGGTCGACGCGATCGGGCCGAGCGCCACGAGCCGGTCGAACCGCACCCCGGGGGCGCACTCGGAGAGGAACTTCCGCTGCTGCTTGACCAGCGCCGTGGAGAGGTCGGGGCTGGAGTCCACCACGTCCAGGAGCGCGCTCTGCGGGTGGTTCTGCGTCGCGGAGGCGGCCGGGGTGCGGCGGTCGCCCGCCCGGTCCTCCTCGATCTTGTACTCGAACTCCTCGTCCCCCTCGCCGTCCTTGAACGCCTGGTCGAACGGGTTGTGGAGCTTCGCCGGGTCGACCGGGCGCAGCTTGACGGTGAGGTCGTCGGGGGTGTCGCCGGTGCGGACCCGCAGGATCACCCCGGCTTCCAGCAGCGGCAGTTGTCCGGCCTTGACGCCCTCGCGGCGCTCGGCGAACCAGATGAGGCGCTTCTGGGAGCCGGCGCCGCCCTGGGTGATGCCCAGGGCGGTCAGGGCGTCCGAGACCTTCCCGTCCACGTTGACCTTGATCTCGACCGGAAGGATCATCCCACCGCTCCCGTCATGCTCGTCGTTCGTCGTCCACTGTCCGTCGACTGTGACATTCGGTGACGGATCATCTGTGCTGGGACACGCGCTTCAGGCGTCAGCCCTTCACGGATCCTGCGGTCAGGCCCTGGGCGAGGTAGCGCTGGAGGAACTGGTAGACGACGATCACCGGCAGCGCGGTCACCAGCGCCCCGGCCGCGAACAGGCCGTAGTTCTGGTCCTGCTGGCCGGAGATGATCCCGTACAGGCCGACCGCCACCGTCTTCGACTCGTTGGAGGTCAGGAAGATGTTGGCCAGGATGACGTCGTTGAGCGCGGCGGTCAGCGACAGGATCGAGATCACCACCAGCATCGGCGCGGCCAGCGGCAGGATCAGCCGGAAGAAGATCTGGGCGTGTCCGGCGCCGTCCACCTTGGCGGCCTCGTCGATCTCGCGCGGGATGGTGTCCAGGTAGCCCTTCATCAGCCAGGTGTTCACACCCATCGCGCCGCCGAGGTAGACCAGCACCAGGCCCCACGGGGTGTCCAGGCCGATCGCCGGCAGCACGTCGCCGACCTCGGCGAACAGTAGGTAGAGCGCGACCACGGCGAGGAACTGCGGGAACATCTGCGCCAGCAGGACGGTCACCAGCCCGGCCCGCCGGCCCCGGAAGCGGAACCGGGAGAAGCCGTACGCGGCGCAGATCCCGAGCAGGACGTTGAGCACCGCGAAGCTGCCGCAGACCAGGGCCGTGTTGCCGAGCCAGCGGGCGAAGGGGTACTGGCCGTTGGTGAACAGCGCGGTGAAGTTGGCGAGCGAGGCGTGTTCCGGCACCAGGGTGGAGGACTGCAGGGTGCCGAGCGGGTTGAGCGCCGCCGAGAGTACGAACAGCAGCGGGAAGAGCGCGAAGCAGACGGCGAGGACGGCGACCAGGTGCCGCCAGCCGAACCGGCGCAGCCAGCGGGCCGCAGTACCGGGGGCGCCGAGGGCACCAGGGGTACGGGTGTTCATCGGATGCCTCCAAGGAAGCCCCGGCCTTCAGGTCGGGGGAGGGTCAGGGGGAGGCGGGCGGCCGTCAAGGCGGTCTGCCGTCCCGGTAGGTGATTGACCGTCATGGGGTCACAAGGATCACTGTTACTGTGTGATCCATGGCGACCATCCACGTGAAGCGGGCGTTCAAGTACCGCTTCTACCCGACCGATGCGCAGGCGGCTGAGCTGTCGCGCACGTTCGGGTGCGTGAGGAAGGTCTACAACATGGCGTTGCAGGCCCGCACCGAGGCGTGGACGCTGCGCCAGGAGCGGGTCAACTACAACGCCACGTCGGCCATGCTGACGGCGTGGAAGAAGACCGAGGAACTGGCCTACCTCAACGAGGTGTCGTCGGTCCCGTTGCAGCAGACGCTCCGGCACTTGCAGGGGGCGTTCTCGAACTTCTGGCAGAGGCGGGCGAAGTACCCGACGTTCAAGTCCCGGAAGAAGTCCCGCAGGAGTGCCGAGTACACCAGCTCGGCGTTCCGGTTTCGGGACGGCAGGCTGACGCTGGCGAAGATGGCGGAGCCGCTGGCTATCGTGTGGTCCAGGCCGCTGCCGGAGGGTGTGTCGCCGTCCACGGTGACGGTGTCGCAGGACAGCGCGGGGCGCTGGTTCGTCTCGATGCTGTGCGACGACCGGCCCGTGATGCCCGCGCCCGTGAACGCGGCCGTGGGCATCGACGCCGGGATCACTAGCCTGGTGACGCTCTCCACCGGGGAGAAGATCACCAATCCCCGGCATGAGCGCAAGGATCGCGAACGCCTCGCCAAGGCTCAGCGGGATCTTTCCCGCAAGGCCAAGGGCTCCAACAACCGTGAGAAGGCCCGGCTCAGGGTCGGCAAGGTTTACGCCCGGATCGCCGACCGGCGCAGGGACTTCCTGCACAAGCTCACCACCCGACTCGTCCGCGAAAACCAAGTGGTCGTGATCGAAGACCTGACTGTCCGCAACATGCTCAAGAACCGCACGCTGGCCAGAGCCATCGCGGACGCGAGCTGGACCGAGCTGCGGTCCATGCTGGAGTACAAGGCCGCCTGGTACGGACGCGAGGTGATCACCGTGGACCGGTGGTTCCCCTCCTCCAAGCTGTGCTCGGCCTGCGGCACCCTGCAAGGCAGGATGCCGCTCAACGTCCGAACATGGACGTGCGACTGCGGGACGACCCACGACCGGGACGTGAACGCGGCGAAGAACATCCTGGCCGCCGGACTGGCGGTTGCAGCCTGTGGAGACGGTGTCAGACCTCAACGGAGCACTCCGGGCGGGCAGTCGTCGGTGAAGCAGGAAGTCGTCCCGGCACCCCGCCAACGCGGGGCGTCTCAGCCGCGAGGCTGAGGGGAATCCCCGTCCTTCAGGGCGGGGAGGATGTCAAGCGTTCAGCTCCTCCAGCGCGCGGGTGCGGCGGAAGCCGACCAGGGTGATCAGTCCGACCAGCAGGAAGATGAAGACCGACAGCGCCGCGGCGAAGCCGTACTGGGCGCCGGGGCCGCCGAAGGCCAGCCGGTAGGTGTAGCTGATCAGGATGTCGGTGGCGCCGGCGCTGCCGCCCGCGCCGTCGAACGGTCCGCCGCCGGTGAGCAGTTGGACCGCGTTGAAGTTGTTGAAGTTGAAGGCGAACGAGGAGATCAGCACCGGCGCGGCGGCGACCAGCAGCAGCGGGAAGGTGACCGCCCGGAACGCCCGCCACGGGCCGGCGCCGTCGATCCGGGCGGACTCGACGAGTTCGGCGGGCATCGCCTGGAGCACGCCGGTGCAGATCAGCAGCATGTTGGGGAAGCCCAGCCAGAGGCTGGTGAGGACGACGGCGAAGCGGGCGTTCCAGGCGTCGCCGAGCCAGTCGATCCGGGTGTGCAGCAGCTGGTTGAGCAGCCCGAAGTCCCGGTTGTACAGGCTCTGCCAGATCAGGATGCCGATGAACGCGGGCATCGCGTACGGCAGCAGGAGCAGCGAGCGGTAGAGCCGTTGCCCGCTCAGCCGGGGGTGGTGCAGGGTGAGCGCCAGGCCGAGGCCGAGGGCGAAGGAGGCGCCGGTGGAGAGCGCGGCGAAGCCGAAGGTCCAGGCGAGGACGCCGAGGAACGGGCCGCGGACGGCGGGGCTGGTGAGCACGGCGGTGAAGTTGGCGAAGCCGACGGTGCGGTGCCAGCCGGTGGGGAGGGCGGCCCCGGCGGCGTCGGTGAACTTGCCGTCCACCGGCCGGTAGACGGTGCCGGTGCGGCTGTCGGTGAGGGTGTCGGCCTGCCGGTCGTACGTGAGGACGGGCCGGGCGACGGTGGCCGAGGAGAGGCCCTGGCCGACCACGAACCCGCCGTCCACCGGGACCCGCAGGTCCTTGAGTTCGGCGGCCCGGGCGTTGGCCTGGGCGAAGGTGAGCAGCCGCAGGCCGGGGGCGGCGGTGACCCGGCCGTCGGGGCCGGTGGTGGTGCCGGCCGGGGCGGGGGCGAGGCCCCGGGCGGTGCCGGCCGAGACCTGCCCGGTGGCGGGGTCGGTGAGCAGCAGCACCAGCGGTCCGCCGTCCGCGCCGGTGGCGATGGTGAGGGTGTACCCGGGGGCGCCGGGGACGGGCTGGGCGGAGTTGTCGACCAGGCTGCGGATCGCCTCCTCCTTGCTCAGCATCCGCCCGTCGCCGTAGTCGGTGAAGGAGACGGCGACGATGTAGAGGACGGGGTAGACGACGAAGGCGAGGAACAGCGCGGTCGCCGGGAGCAGGTACTTGGCGGGCAGCCGGCGCGGCGAGAGGTAGATCCAGAAGGTCGCGCCGGCGGCGGCGGTCAGGACACCGAGGGCGGTCCAGTGGCCCTGCTGGTAGAGGCGGGGCGCGGCGTAGAGGGCGACGGCGGCGACGCCGGCCAGCAGGGTCGTCTTGACCAGCAGGGCGGTGACGGCGCCGGCCCGGCGCGGGGGCCGGCCGGGGCGGCGGGCCGGGGGCCCGGTGGCGGGTTCCGCCGGGGGGAGGCGGTCCTGGAGGGTGGGGGAGGTCATGGGGTGGTCCCTGGGTCCGTCCGGAGGGGGTGGGTTCAGCAGGAGGGGAGGGGGAGCGGGCGTCAGTGCCCGGCGGCGGTGCCGGCGAGCGCGGTGCGGATCGCCTCGCCGGCCTGGCGCATGGTCTCGGCCGGGTCGGCGCCGGCCACGATGTTGGCCTCGGCCTGGCCGAGCGGGCCCCAGATCGCGGTCATCGCGGGAATCGTCGGCACCGGCTGTCCGGTGGCGCCGGCGGCGGCGAAGGCGCCGATGTCCGGGTCCCCGGCGGTCGCCTTGGTGAGCGCGGCGGTCAGCGCGGGCGGCTCGGGGGAGGCCTGGTAGAGCGCCAGCTGGCCCTCCTCCGTGCCGACCGCGCGGAGCAGGAACTCCTGCGCCAGCGGCTGGTTCCGGGCCTTGGCGGACAGGTAGAAGCCCTGGACGCCGATGAACGGGCGGGCCGGGCCCTTGCCCGCCCAGCCGGGCACCGGCGAGATCGCGTACGGCAGGCCGGCCTGCCGGACCTGGCCGAGCGCCCACGGGCCCGCCACCAGGTACGGGGTCTTGCGGCCGGTGAACAGCGAGATGGCGTTGGTGTCCACCGAGCGGTTGAACAGCCCGGTGCCCTTCTCGCCGTGCTGCTTGAGCAGCTCCCCGGCCGCGACCGAGCCGGGGCCGCCCACTCCGAGGTCGGCGGTGTCGTAGCCGCCGTCCGGCCGGGTGCCGAACAGGTAGCCGCCGGCCGAGGTGAACAGCGGCTGGAGGGCGTACGCGTTGCCCTGCTGGCCGATCGGCAGGGCCAGCGGGACCTCGGCGCGCCCGGCCTTGACGGCCTCCCGGCCGGTGTCGGCCAGCTCCTCGAAGGTGGCGGGGGCGGCCGGGGCCAGTTCGGTGTTGCGGAACAGCACCAGGTTCTCGGTGGCGTACGGCAGGCCGTACTGCTGGCCGTTGTAGGCGACAGCGTCCAGTGCGGCGGGCTGGAACTGCGCCTTCTGCTGAGCGGTCAGCGGGACGGGGGCGACGGCGCCGTTCTGCACCAGGTTGCCGAGCCAGTCGGAGGCGCCGACCACCAGGTCCGGGCCCTTGCCGGCGTTGGTGGCGGCGATGTACGCCTGCTGGGTGTTGACGGACTGCGGGGCGACGGTCACCTTCACCCCGTGCTCCTTGCCGAAGCGTTCGGCGAGCGGCTGGAGGGCGGTGGCCTGCTGGGTCTGCGCCCAGATCACCAGGTCGCCCGCCGGGGCGGTCAGCGGGTCACCGGCCATGGCGTCGGCGGAGGCGGCGGCCGACGGGGCGGCCGTTGGCGTAGCGGTGGCTCCGCAGGCGGTGGCCAGCAGGGCGAGCAGACCGAGGGCGGCGGCCCGGCGGGGGCGGCCGGTGGTGGGGGAGGGGCGCATGGTCCGAGACTCCTTCGTCTTCATGCTGGAGAGGGCCGGTCAGATGCCGTCGGCCGGCCGGTGCCAGCGGTCGACGGTGAGGTCGAGGCGGGTGTCGCGGTCCACCCGCAGCGGGTGCAGCACCCGTCGCCCGTCGGCGTCGACGGCGTCCAGGCCCCAGCCGCGCGAGACGCCGCCGTCGAAGCCGGTGCCGCGCGGGACGGTGATCCGGCCGCGGAACCGGCGCGTCGCGTCGGGCGCGTCGGGCAGCGGGGCGCAGGGCACCGGCCCGAACATCACCGGGGCGTCCGCCGGGGTGCCGGGCGGGACGGTGACGGTGACCTCCAGCACCGGCCGGGCCGGCAGCCCCGGGTCGACCATGACCTCGGTGGCCGCGTCCAGCCCGTGGGCCTGCACGGTGACCGCCGTCCGCCCGGCGGCCAGCGGGTGCAGCCGGCCGTGCGGCGAGACCGCCGCGACCTCGGGGTCCGCGACCCGGTAGCGGGCCTCCAGCGCGGTGTAGCGGACGCCGTCGGCGCGCACGGCGACCGGGTTGACGGCGCTCCAGGTCTCGCCGGGGGCGAGCGCGATCCGCGGCTCCACGGTGAGTGAACGCACCGGCGAGGGCGCGCCGAACAGGTGCAGCAGCGCATGCCGGGCGCGCGGGCGCCAGGCGTTCTCGTGGTGCGGCGCTGCCGGGTCCTCGTAGTAGAGCAGGTCGTCGCCGGAGGTGTAGCCGGCCTCGTCGAGCAGCTGGACGGCCAGCTCGCGGGCGGGCCGCGCCATGATCAGGCCCTCCCGGCCGCCGATGTCCAGCCAGAGCCGCCGCGGGCCGCGCCGCCAGTAGCGCTCGTACACCACCCGCTCGCCGGACCCGGCCGGGTCGACGTGGGTGAGGAACGGGGAGAGGACGGCGGCCAGGCCGAAGACCTCGGGGCGGCGGAAGGCGATGTGGTATGTGACCAGGCCGCCCATCGAGGAGCCCATCAGCGCGGTGTGCTCCGGCCCGGTCCGGGTCCGGTAGCGGGCGTCGACGAAGGGCTTGACCTCGTCGGTGAGGAAGGCCTCGTAGCGGTGGCCCTTGAGCGGGGTGCCGGGGGTGCGCCAGTACTCGGCGACGTGCGAGTACTCGGTGCCGCGCTCGGCCCCGGCGTTGGGCACGGCGACGGCGATCAGCTCGGGCAGCAGGCCCTCCGCGTACAGCGCCTCCAGGGTCCGGTCGACCGCCCAGGTGGGCTGCTGCCCCTGGTCGAACACCTGCTGCCCGTCGTGCAGGTAGAGCACGGGGTAGCCGGCGTCCGGGTGCTCGTCGTAGCCGGGCGGGAGGTGGACCAGCAGGTCGCGTTCGTTGCCGAGCAGCTCGGACCGGAAGCCGGGGATCCGCTCGATCCGGCCACGCGGTGGGCTCGCCGGAGCCGTGCTCGGCGGGGGCGTACTCGCCGGAGCCGTGCTCACTTCGTCACCGACCAGACGTGCACGGCCGGCCCCTCGGCGGGCAGGTCGCGGCCGGGCACCAGTTGCGGCCCGCCGAGCAGGTGGGTGGCGTGCCACTCGCCCGCGACCGGCGGGTGGTCGGCCCGGCTGATCTGCACCAGGATCCGCTCCCGGTCGTCCTCCCGCTCGAACAGCAGGACGTCGCGCTCGGCGAGCAGCCAGCGCAGCCCGCCGCCGCGCAGCGCGCTGTGGGTGCGGCGCAGCCGGATCAGCTCGCGGTAGCTGCGGTAGGTGTGCTGGTCCCAGGCGGACTCGTCCCAGGGGAACGGCTTGCGGCCCTCCTCCAGCCCCTCGCCGACCACCCCGACCTCGTCGCCGGAGAACACCATCGGGATCCCGGGCAGGGTGAACAGCAGGGCTGCGCCGAGCAGTTGGCGCTCCGGTCCGGCGAAGCTGCGGAACCGCGCGGTGTCGTGCGAGTCCAGCAGGGTGAGGTTGTGGGCGCGGCTGCGCCAGGGCAGCGCGGCGCCGAACGCCGTCATGGTGGCGCGCAGCTGGGCGCCGCCGTAGTCCGGGATCGGCCCGGGGACGGCCCAGAAGTCCTTCTGGTCGTGCTGCTCGGCCAACCAGCTCCAGACCGGGCGGGTGAACCCGGCGTAGCTCATCGTGCCCTGCCAGCCGTCGCCGGAGAGCGCGAGCGAGGCGTCGTGCTGGTGCTCGGCGAGCAGGACGGCGTCGGGGGCGGCGGCCCGGACGGTGGCGGCGGTGGTGGTGGCGACCAGGTGGTTGAGCTCGACGTCGCCGCGCCGGCCGGCCATCTGCGCCACGTCGACCCGCCAGCCGTCCAGGTGGAACGGCGCCCGGAGGTACTTGGCGACGACCGAGTCCGGTCCCTCGTAGAGGCGGCGGCGCAGCTCGGCGGAGCGGTGGTCGAAGGTCGGCAGGGTGCGGACGCCGAGGAAGGTGGCGTAGTCCTCCGGTCCGCCCTCGCCGAAGAAGTAGAAGCCGGCCTCGGGGCCCGTCGGGTCGGCCTGCGCGGCGCGGAACCACTCGTGGTCGCTGCCGGAGTGGTTGAGGGTGATGTCGCCGATCACCTTGATGCCGCGCCGGTGCGCCTCGGTGGTGAGCGCGATCAGCGCCTCGTCGCCGCCGAGCGCCGGGTCGACCCGGTCGAAGGAGACGGCGTCGTAGCGGTGGTTGGAGCGGCCCTCGAAGAACGGGGTCAGGTAGATCACGGTGGCGCCGAGCCGCTGGATGTGGTCGATCTTGCGGACCAGGCCCCAGAGGTCGCCGCCGTACATCTGCTGCAGGGCCTCGGCGTCGCCGGTGCGCAGCGGGGTGTCCCAGTCGGCGGGCCGGGCCCAGGCGGCGAGCGGGGCCTCGCCGGAGCGGTGGTAGCGGTCGGGGAAGACCTGGTAGACGACCGCGTCGGCGGCCCAGGCGGGCGGGGCGGGGTGGGTGGTGAGGCGGAAGTCGGTGGCGTCCGGCAGGTCGTGGTCGTGCAGGCCGGCGGCGGTGAGCCAGCGCCCGCCGGCCGGGGTGTGCAGCCAGAACCGGTAGTTCATCTCCGGGTTGACCATCTCCAGCCCGACCCGCCACCAGGTGGCGCCGTCCTCCTGGCGGTCGATCTGGCGGTCGATCGCGGCCGGGGTGAAGTGCGGCTCGCCGTCCGGGACGGAGCGCAGGAAGACCCGCTCGACCTCCTCGTCCGCCGGGATCCGGACCAGCAGGTCGACGGTCTGCCCGAGGCGCGGGGCGAGCTCGCCGACGTACCGCGCGGACCCGTCGTGGTGCGGCTGGTGGCGGGCGGCGAGGCGGGGGCTGGTGGCCTGGTCCATGGGGCTCCTCGGGGCGGGTGGACAGGTTAACGGATGCCGGCGTTCCGCTTTCCGGGGCCGACGAGGGAACCGTAACGGGGCTGAAACTGTTGCGCAATACGTTGCTAAGATCGTTTCATCGTGTTCCACGGCCCGTCGTACCCCTCGCCGGGCTTTGTAAGATGCAGGCCGGACCAGACCGGAGGACCAATTGAGCGGCCCGTCACTGCGCGACATCGCCGCCCGGGCGGGCGTCAGCGCCGCCTCGGTGAGCAGGGTGATCAACGACCGGCCGGGCGTCTCCGACGACACCAAGCTGAAGGTCGCCGAGGCCATGCGCGAACTCGGCTGGCAGCCCGACCAGGGCTACGACCCGCACCAGGGCGCGCTGATCGGCATCGTCGTCCCCGAACTCGACAACCCGGTCTTCCCGCTGCTCGCCTCCGCCATCGAGGTGCAGCTCGCCAAGCACGGCCTCACCGCCGTCGTCGGCACCTCCACCCGCCAGGGCACCGCCGAACTCGGCTACATCGACGTCCTGCTCCGCAAGGGCGTCTCCGGCCTCGTCCTGGTCTCCGGCCGGCACGCCAACCCGCACGCCGACCACGGCTTCTACCGGCTGCTGCACGAACGCGGCATCCCGATGGTCCTGGTCAGCGGCCGGGTCGAGGGCCTCGC
Source organism: Kitasatospora sp. NPDC093806 (assembly GCF_040683335.1). Taxonomy (NCBI): domain Bacteria; kingdom Bacillati; phylum Actinomycetota; class Actinomycetes; order Kitasatosporales; family Streptomycetaceae; genus Kitasatospora; species Kitasatospora sp. NPDC093806. The sequence goes on along the minus strand of NZ_JBFBDO010000056.1, from coordinate 37,492 downwards.
CGTGCCCACCGTCGCCACCGACGAGGCGCTCGGCGCCAAGATCGCCGTCGCCCACCTGCGCGAACTCGGCCACCGCCGGATCGGCCTGGCCGGCGGCCAGGGCTACCTGCGCCCCTCGCTCAACCGGCTCGACGGCTACCGGCGCGCGATGCGCGAACTCCTCGGCGACGAGCCCCCCGCCGACTGGTACGCCGAGTCCGCCTACTCCATCGCGGGCGGCGCGGCCGCCGCCCGCCAACTGCTCGACGCGGGCGTCACCGCGGTCATCGCCGGCAGTGACCTGATGGCGCTCGGCGTCGTCCAGGCCGCGCGGGAGGCGGGGTTGTCCGTCCCCGGCGACCTCTCGGTGATCGGGTACGACGACTGCTACCTCGCCGCCCACAGCAACCCGCCACTGACCACCGTCCGCCAGCCGATCGAGGAGATGGGCGCCGCCGTCGCCGACGCCCTCTGGCGCCAGCTGGAGGGACACGGCGGCCGCGCCCGGGACTACCTCTTCACCCCGGTCCTGGTCGCCCGCGACTCCACGGCCCGCCTGCGCGACTGACGGCCCGTCGGGCGGGTGGCATCATGCGGAGATGACTCAAGATCGGAATTCCGCGCCGCCGACCGTCACGCCCCTGGAGGCCTACAGCCCCGCCGAGATCTTCGCCGACACCCCGGACCCGTTCGGCGTCGCCGAGTGGGGCATGGTCTGGCGGCCCAAGGAGCACCACTTCGGCATCCGGGAGGCGCAGCCGGACGGCCGGCTCCTCGCGCACGCCGGACTGGTCGTCCTGCCGCTGTCCGCCGGCGGGCGCCGGATGGACGTGGTGGGCGTCGGCGGCGTCGCCGTCGCGTCGGACCAGCGTGGCCGGGGCCTCGCCCGCGAGGTCGTGAACGGCGCGCTCGACCACGCCCGCGTCCTCGGGCCGGAGTTCGCGATCCTGTTCTGCCGCCCCGACGTCTCCGGCCTCTACGCCCGCCTCGGCTGGCAGTTCGTCGAAGCGGCCGTCGAGGTGGAGCAGCCCGCCGGCCCCGCCGTGATGCCGCTGCGCACCATGTGGTTCCCGCTGGTCGACGGCGCACGCTGGCCCGAAGGAGCGGTCCGCCTGCACTCGATACCGATGTGACCGCCGTGCCCTCAGGGCGCGTTCAAGTACGCCAGGACGGCGAGGACGCGACGGTTGCCGTTCTCGTCGTCCGTCAGGCCGAGCTTGCCGAACAGCGAGGTCGTGTACTTGCTGATCGCACCCTCGCTGAGGAACAGCCGGCGGGCGATCGCCTGGTTGGACAGGCCCTCCGCCATCAGCGCCAGCACCGAGCGCTCGCGTTCGGTGAGCGGCTCCAGCCGCCGGTTGGACGTCCCGTTGGCGAACAGTCCGGCGATCACCGCCGGGTCCATCGCCGTCCCGCCGGCGGCGACCCGCTCCAGGGCGTCGACGAACTGGTCCGCGTCGAAGACGTTGTCCTTCAGGAAGTAGCCGATGCCGCCCGCGCCGTCGGCCAACAGCTCGCGGGCGTAGAGCTGTTCGACGTACTGGGACAGGATCAGCACCGGCAGCCCGGGTATCTCGCGGCGGGCGGCGAGGGCGGCCCGCAGGCCCTCGTCGGTCTGCGTCGGCGGCATCCGGACGTCGAGCACGGCGACGTCCGGCCGCCAGGTCAGCAGCGCGTCGAGCGTCTCCGGCCCGGTGCCGGCCGTCGCCACCACCTGGTGCCCGAAGGCCTCCAGCAGACGGACCATCCCGTCGCGCAGCAGATACAGGTCCTCGGCTACCACGATTCGCATGGCACCATCATCCTCGCCGTCGTCGGGCCGCCGACCGGACTGCTGACCTCCAGGGAACCGTCGAACACGGCGAGCCGTCGGCGCAGCCCCGCGAGTCCGCCGTCGGCCCGCTCCACCGCCCCGCCCCGGCCGTCGTCCGCCAACTCGACCACGACGCCGCCGCCGTCCCGCACGATCGAGATCCGCACCCGGGACGCCCGGGCGTGCCTGGCCGCGTTGGTGAGCAGTTCCGCCGTGCCGAAGTAGAGCGCGGACTCGATCGGCGGCTCCAGCCGGAACCGGACCTCCTCGGCGCTGACGGCCACCTCCAGCGGGGAGTTGAGCGCCAGCGCGCGCACCGCGTCGACCAGGCCCCGGTCGCTCAGCACCGGCGGGTTGATCCCCCGGACCAGTTCGCGCAGCTCGGCCAGCGAACCGGCGGCGCCCGCCCGCGCCTCCCGCATCAGCGCCCGGGCCTGCTCGGGGTGGCTGTCCATCAGCCGCTCCGCGGTCGCCAGCGACATCCCGAGCGCGACCAGCCGGGCCTGCGCGCCGTCGTGCAGGTCCCGCTCGATCCGGCGGATCTCGGCGGCCTGCGCGATCGTGGTGTCCGCGCGCTGCGCCGTCAGCTCCGCCACCCGGTCCGTCAGCGCCATCGCCCGCGACGGGCGCAGGAAGCGGACGGCCACCGGCTCGACACAGCGCCAGGCGTACGGGGCGGCGGCGACGGCCACCAGCAGGCCGAACGCGCCGACCAGGCGCCCGGGAAGGGCCGACCGCGCGAACCCGAAGGCCACCGGCTGCGCCAACCCGACGGCCGCCACCGCCACCCCGGTCGGCGGCACCGCCGCGACCAGGCCCGCCGTGACCGGAAGGACGGCCGTGAACCGCAGGTCACGCCAGGTGGCGGGGTCGCCCCAGCGCAGCCGCCAGGCCTGGTCCAGCCGGGCGTCGCGGGCGGTGCGCTCGTAGCCGTGGCCGTTCCACCAGTACCCGGTGGACAGCTGCGTCACCGGCCCCGGCTGCCGGTACCCGGCCGGGACGACGGTGCCCGTCCACCGCGCGACCAGGAACCGGACCGCCCGGCAGACCGGCCGGGACAGCGCGAACGTCCCCCCGCAGACCAGCAGCACCGGCAGCAGCCAGGACCACGGATTGCCCGCCCCCCACCGGATCCCCCACGCCACCGCGCCCGCCCACACCGCCGGCACCGCCAGGCCGACCGCCAGCACGGCGCACGCCCGCAGGAACCCCGTGCACGCGCCTTCCAGCCACGACACCACCCGCCGCATCCGGCCCTCCCTCTCGCTTCGTCCCTTCCCACTCTGCACCCCACGGAGCGTCACGACGCCCTGCTCGGCGAGGGAGTGGGTCCAGACCCACCCACCCCGGCGGCCAGACCCATACCGGGCCCACCGCCCTGCTCCGTAGCGTCGACGACGTCACCACGACCCGGTCCGAACCCAGGGAGCACCCGATGAACGCCACCACCGCCACCCCCGCCGTCGCCACCGGCCTCCGCACGGTGAAGACCCTGGTCACGGCCTACGGCGCGCTCACCGCCGCCACCCTCCTCACCGTCGCCGCCCTCGCGGCCACCGGGCACGAGGCGACCGGCTTCATGTGGGGCCGCTCGGCCGGCCTGCTCGCCAGCGCCGCGGCCGCCCACTGGCTCACCGGCCTCGCCGCCCGGGGCAACCGCACCGGCTACCAGCGGATGCGGCTGATCTCGGTGGTCATGCCGATCGCCATCATCGCCCTCGACCTCACCGCCGGCCACCTCCCCGCCTGGTTCCTCGCCGCCCATGTCGCCTGCGCCTGCACCATCGGCTCCACCGCCTTCGTCCTCCACACCACCCCCCTCCGCACCGCCTTCCCCAAGACCCGCTGACCAGCTGGCTCCCGAGGCTCGTCTGGCATTCGAGCCGCCGCCAGGGAGGGTAGTCGGTGTGGTGGGCGGGAGCCGCAAGGGATCGCGTGACACGACCCGGTTGGGTAGGTTGTCGGACCAGCAACCGCACGGAGGTTCGCTTCGGTGGGCCCTCGCCACATCAGTTCGGAGTGCAATTCGTGTCGTCGTCAACTGCTTCGACGCAGGCCCCAGCCCGGTGCGATTCGGACCATGAGCCGTACTGCGCTGGCATGCCGCTTCCCGGCGGCACCTGTTGCCTCCGCCACGCCAGTCATGTGGAGCGTGCGGCCTACATGGCAGGGCTTGGCCCAGGATCCTCCGTCGACCACCGCGGCACCATCATCTCGGATGGCGACGCGCGGGCGATCGTCGAGCGGTTGATCGACCCCGAGACCGATCGTCCTACGGCCGCCGATTTGCGGTTCGACGAGGCTACGTTCACGGGCGCGGTGCCTTTCCGTGCACTGCGCGTCACCGGGGTCGCATCGTTCGACCGAACGGTCTTCGAGCATGAGGTCGACCTGGCGTCGGCTACGTTCGATGGAGGCGCCAGCTTCTGGGGGGCTCGGTTCAAATCGCTTCTGCACTTGGACAACGCAGAGTTCGTGCAGCAAGCGATGTTCCTTGAGGCCGTCTTCGGTTCCAGTGTCACGGCCTACCGTGCCACGTTCCGCCAAGCACAGTTTCATCGGGCCGAGTTCGCAGGCTTGGCGGGCTTCGCGTTGGCGAGGTTCGAGGGTGAGGCGCACTTCAGCCAAGCGCAGTTCGGCGGCGAGGCCAGGTTCTCCCAGGCCACCGGCGAGGGCCTCATGGACTTCACTGCCGCCTCGTTCGCCGGTGATCTGGACGTGGCCGGAATGACCTGCACAAATCTCGGCCTCAGCCGAACGGTCTTTGAGAAGCGTGTACACCTCGGCGTGCCTATGTGCACCGGGACGCTGAATCTCACCGACGCGCGCTTCAAGGAAGGCGTCGTCGTGCGGGCGGTGGCCGCGGTGGTCGATGCACAACGGGCTCGGTTCGACTCAACCACTACGTTTCAGTTGCGCTATGCACAGGTGCGGCTGGCGAATGCGATCCTGGAGAAACCGACTTCCATTGCCTTCCAGAGGGTGACGTGGGGGCACGACGAGTCGGCGCTGGCAAGTCTGGACCCCGCCGCCTCTGAGCGGCCGAAGATCGACTCTCTCGGTGGCGTCGACACTGCGCACCTCCAGCTGACCGACATCGACTTGACTTCGTGCCGGTTCTTCGGCGCGGTCCACCTCGACAAGCTGAGCCTGGCCGGTGACTGCCTCTTCGACCTGGAGGTCGGCTGGGGGTGGCGGTTGTTGGGTACCCGCCGCATCCTGCCGTACCGGACTGGACGCCGGAGGATTCTCCAGGAGGAACGCGACTGTCGGGCGCGCAACGGGAGGTGGTCCTCTTGGTCGGACTCGGTACTCTCCCCGTCGGCCGGTGCCGCCGGCGTCCAAGGCGGGATTGCTTTGGTGGCCGGTGCCCGCCCGAGCGACCTCGTCGCCCTCTACCGGCAACTACGCAAGGGGTACGAGGACGCCAAGGACGAGCCGGGCGCCGGCGACTTCTACTACGGTGAGATGGAGATGCGTCGGCACAGTGACAGGTTTGGATGGTGGGAGCGCCGACTGCTCGGCCTTTACTGGGCAGTCTCCGGCTATGGTCTCCGGGCCCTGCGAGCGCTCATGTGGCTGATGGTGGCGATGAGTACAACGGTTGTGGCTCTCATGCTCTGGGGACTGCCCAATGGGCCGGCGAAAGCCGAGACGGTGGGCGCCGTCCCGCTGCCTGGTCAATCCCTCTCACTGACCACCACGACGCCGTTGCCGAAGCTGACGCTTCCGTATCGTGAGCGCATCACAGCGGCTCGCTTTTGGAAAACTGTTCCAATGACACTCAACTCGGTTGTCTTCCGTTCCTCGGGGCAGAACCTCACTCCCCGGGGGAATGCGATCGAGATGACCAGCAGGCTGGTCGAGCCGGCACTGCTTGCCCTGTTCGTCCTGGCTCTCCGATCTCGGGTCAAGCGGTAGTGACCGGACCTGGGTAGCCAGGACGCGCCTCGCGCCCGGCCGATGAGACAGTTGGCCCGCTGACCGGGCAGTGAACATGGGGGGTGTCCGGAACTCGGCCCCTACAGCTCTCGCTGGTACTGGTGGCTCTCGTGGGTGGGGAGGTAGCCGAGGGCGGCGTTGACGGCCAGCATCGGGGCGTTCTCCTCGGCGGTGTCGGTGACCAGCCCGCCGAGGCGGGGGTGGCGCTCGCGGGTGTGCGTGATGGACGCGACCTTCATCCAGCGGGCGAGGCCGTGGCCGCGGTGCTCCGGGAGGACGGCGGTGCCGTAGTGCAGGCCGTCGCCGAGCCCGTCGGCGGGGACGACCAGCTCGGTGAACCCGGCGATCGCGCCGTCCGCCTCCGCGACGACGGCCACGGTGTGCAGGTGCTCGCCGCGCTCCGCGACGGTGCGGGCGACGGCGCGCACCCGGTCGGCGTCCCAGGTCACGGTGCCGTAGTCGACGGTGCCCAGCGGCATGTCGTCCATGGCGGGCCGGGCGGCCGCGAAGGACTCGGCGAGGTCGTCGGGAACGGTCCCCGACCAGGAGACCAGCCGGTAGCCGGGGCGCGAGAGCGCGACCGACGCCACCGGAGCGGCCCCGACGAGATCGAGCCGCGCGTGCCGCAGGGTCAGCGCCCGGCGGAAGCCATGGGCCGTCAGGAAGCCCTCGCCCTCCGTCCCGGGCTCACCCGGGGCGAGCACGACCCGCCTGCCGTCCTCCCGGGCGGCCGCGAACACGGCCTCGACCAGCGCGGACCCGACCCCCCGCCGCCGCTCCGCCGGGTGGACGTTCACGGTCAGCTCGGCCAGGTGCGCCTGCCCCGGGTCGGTCGGCAGCCGCAGGAACGCACTCCCGACCGGATGGCCCCCGTCATCGGCCGCCAGCCAGGCGAGCCGCCGCCGGTACGGGTCATGGCCGGGATCGGTCAGTGCGGTGATGCGAAGGGACAAGGTGTCTCCGTGACGACGAAGCGAAGGGAGGAGGCCCCGCTACCTCTGAGGAACCATCCGCCGGACCAGCCGCCGAACGCTACCCGCCCCCCACCGGCCCCGCAAAGGAATTTCCGTCGCCGCCGACTGGGCGTCAACGGTCGCCCGGGCCCCGGTCGCGGGCCGGGCTCGCCGGCTGGGCGTCAGGGAGCGGGCTGCGGGCCTTCGGGGGCGGGCGGCGAGCCGGTGGAGGATCGGGTGAGGAGGGCCACGAGCTTCCTCAGCAGCTCCAGAGCGGGACCGTCCGTGTGGTGGAGTCGGCCGGCGGCTTGGGCGGTGGCGAGGACGACGAGCGCACGCTGGAGTTCGAATCGGGCGCTCTCCCTCCCGGTCCCCGCGCGCAACCGGACGACGGCGTAGTCCCTGACGACGGCGGCCAGGGCGTCGACCGCGTCGAACCTCTCGATGAGCAGCTGGTGCTGGAGGTCCAGGGCCTCCTCGGTCACGGCCAGGGCACGGTCGTGCAGGCCGGCCTCCGACAGGGCCCTGCCGTGGACGGCGAGGCCGGTGGCGAGCGGGCCCCGGTACGGGGCTCCGTGGTCGCGGTGGAGGGTCCGGTGGAGCGTGACGGCCTCCTCCGTGGCGTGCAGCGCCTCCTGGTGGCGGCCGAGTTTGCGCAGGTCGACGCTCAGGTTGAGGAGGGAGAGGGCGAGTACCCCGCCCTCGGCCTCGAGGTCGGCCTCGGCAAGGCGGCGTCGGACGGAGATCGCCTCCGTGTTGGCGGCGGCCGCCTCCTCGTCCCGGCCGGCCAGGTGCAGCAGATGGGCCAGTCGGCCGAAGGAGGCGGCCAGGTTGCCCTGGAAGGCCTGCGGGTTCTCCCCGGCGAGCCGGCGGTCGACGGCCAGGGCGTCGTAGGTCGCGGCCAAGGCCTCGGGGTGCCGTCCCAGCCGGATCAGGGCGTCGCAGAGGCTGCTCAGCGTCGCCGACAGATCGGATCCGTGGGCGCCGGGGTTGGCGGCCGCGAGTCGGCGGTGGATCCGTTCGGCGGCCCGGCCGGCGGTGACGGCCTCCTCGAAGCGGCCCGCCCGTTGCAGCCGACCGTTCAGATTGTGCAGTGCGTCGGCGAGCGAGGCCTCGTAAGCGGCGGGGTTGGCTTCGGCGAGCCGGGTGAGCAGGGCGACCGCCTCCTCACTCGCGGCCAGGCTCGCCGCCGCCGGTGCGGTGTGGGAGAGCCGCGCGCCGAGCAGGTTCAGGGCGTGGGCGAGGCGTGGTTCGAACTCCGCGGGGTTCACCCGGGCGAGGCCCCGGAACAGTCGGACGGCTTCCGCCGCCGCCGCGGCGGCCTCCTCGGCCCGACCCCACCTCCGCAGCAGGCCGCTGTGGTTGGCGACGGCTGCGGCGAGGTGGTGCGTGTAGGTGTCCGGATGCGCCGCCGCGAGTTCCCCGTACACCCGGACGACCTCGCCGGAGTCGGCCAGTGCGTCCCGGTGGCGGCCCGCGGTCGACAGCACGGCGCACCGGTGGCCCAGGGCTCCGATGAGCAGCGCGAGGTGGTGGTCGTCGGGTGTGTCGCCCGGCCCGGTGGCGGCGGCGGTGGCCTGGGCGCGCCGGCTGCGGACGGCTCGCTCGGCGGCCTCGATCGCCTCCGGCAGTCGGCCGAGCCGGGTGAGCAGGACGGACAGGTTCTGGAGGGCCCCGGCCGACTCGCCGACGTACTCACCGGCACCGGCACCGGCGGGGGCGGCGTCACCGGCCCCGCCGGCGGCCAGGCGCGCCCACAGCTCGACCGCTTCGCCGACGGCGGCCAGACCGTCCTCGGTGCGGCCGAGCCGGTCGAGTTGCATGCCCATGTTGCCCAGCACGAGGGCCAGTTGCCGGTGCGGATCGGTGTCGTCGGGCACCCGCTCTTCGGCCCCGGCGGTCCCGGCGGCGACCAGCGGGCGGAGCAGCCGTTCCGCATGGACCTGCTCGGCGACGGCCTCCTCGTGGCGTCCGGCCCGGGCCAGCCGGACAGCGAGATCGTGGTGCAGGCAGGCGCGGTCCAGCGGGTCGGTGGCCGACGACAGCCGGTGGGCCGTCAGACGTTCGGCGAGGACGGCGATCCCGGCGTCCAGCGCGAGGTGCCGTTGGGTTGGCAGCGTCGCCTCCACGGCGGAGAGGGTGTCGATGCCGACGGCGTCGATCTGCGCCAGGTTCGCCAGCGCGTTCCCGGTGAGCGTCAGGGCCAGGGCGGGCCGCTGTGCCAGCAGCGGATCGAGTTCGAGTGCGGCGACATGGCTCCAGCGCCGGGCGGTCTCGATGAGGGTCGTGAGCACGGCCCCGGCGTACGGCTGCGGCCGCGGCGCGGATGGTGGGTCGGGCTCGGGGCCCGGTCCGTCCTCCGACAGCAGGCGGATCGGCACCTGGTGGGACCAGTCGTCCGGTGCGTGGTCAGGGTGGTCGTGGCCCGGCGTCCGGAGGGCGATGAGGTCCTCGCCGAGCCGGTCGGGATAGAGCGGGGCGAGGACGAGCCCGGCGTCGGCGGCGAGGGGCGGGTAGGCGAACGCGTGGTCCGAGACGATCACGTCGGTCGCCGGGGTGGCGCCCGCCCCCGCGACACCCGCGCGTGCCAGGGCCTGTTCGGCGCCCGCGACCGGCAGGGCCCGGACCAGGGTGGCGGTGTGCACCGTTCGGGCCATCGTGCGGGGACCGGTCGTCACGGCACCGTGCTCGGCGAGCGAGACCCAGAAGTCGTGCTCGCGGTCGAGCAGGTAGGCGGAGAGGGCGACGGGGTCACCCGGCTGGTGCCTGCCGCCGGAGTGGACCGAGACGAGCGCTGCCATGTGCAGGTTGAGCACCAGGCGATAGGCGTCGTCGGTGAGGTCGACCGGGTCGTCCGACACGGCCGCGGGGGTGCCGAGGCCGCGGGCGAAGGCCCGGCAGGCGGCCCGGTAGACCTCCTGCCGTCCGGCCTCGGTGGTGGCGATGGGACCCAGGCGCACCGGTGGTGCCGTGCGCAGGCCGTCCGCCGCCAGCCGGCCGCCGAGCAGCGGCCACCAGGTGGCGGCGGGCCGTGACACGAGCAGGATCCGGGTGCGTTCGGGGCGGTGGAGCAGCCGGTTGCCGAGCAGGAGCAGCAGGTCGTCGAGCGGCCACCGCTCGGCGTAGTCGACGGTGAGGAGCAGCCGGCGGCCGGGGTCGCCGAGTGCCAGCACGTCCGGGAGACCGGGGTCGCTCAGGTGGCGGGCCTCCCAGCAGGTCCATCCCCGGGCGGCGGCCCGGGCCGCGAACTCGCCGGCGAGCCGCGTCTTGCCCTGGCCGCCGGGCGCGTGCAGGAGCAGGACGGAGACTCCCGGATCGTCCTCGTCCCGCCAGGCCTCCAGTGCCCGGAGTTCGTCGACGCGGCCGGTGAAGTCGACGGTCTGCTGTTCGGCGAGCAGCAGCCGGCTGGGGCGCCGGCCGGCGTCCTCGGGTGACAGCGGAGGGGCGGGTGTGGCGGCGGGGCCCACCCGGTACACCGGGACACCGTCCCGGACGTGGATGTCGCCGTGGGTGAGTACGTAGGCGGAGCCGCCGCGTTCGGCCGTGACGGTGGCGCCGCCGGTGAGGTGGGGTTCGGGGAACTCGCTGGTGTCCATGTGCCGCCTCCTGCGCCGCCACCCGGACCCGGGGCCTCCGGCCCGGCGGGTGCGGCCATCGTGGCAGCGACCGGCCGGGCGGGAAGCGAGAGTTACCGAAGTGGGACACACCCGTGCGCGATGCCGGACGTCGGCACCGGTGGGCCGGCGAATACCCGCCGGTCGGGCTGGGAAGGCTGCCCGGAGGGTTGCTCCGGCCGGGGGCGGCCGGGGGAGGGCGCCGCGGGCGGACGAGCCCTCGGGCCAGGCGAAGGAGCGTCATGTCGGATGCCGAGGACGTGTCCACCGGACGATTGCTCACCCTGGAGTACGAGCGGATCAAGGACGAGCAGCGCGCCCGGATCGGGTTTCGCGACAACCTGCTCTACGCGACGCTGGCCTCGATGGCCGGGGTCATCGCCGTGGCGGTGCAGGCGGGGCCGGGTCTCCTGCTGCTCCTGCCGCCGACGTCCCTGCTGCTCGGCTGGACGTACCTGGTGAACGACGAGAAGATCTCCGCCATCGGTCGCTATGTGCGCGGTGAACTGGCCCCTGCCCTGGGTGTGTTGGTCGGGGCCGGGGAGACGGCGGTGTTCGGATGGGAGACGGCCCACCGCAGCGACCCGCACCGGGTCTCGCGCAAGTGGTTGCAGCTGGGGGTCGACCTGCTCACCTTCTGCGGGGCGCCGCTCGCGGCGGTGGTCGTGTACTGGTCGGTGGCCGAGGTGCAGGTGGCGCTCGGGGTGCTGTCCGCGGTGGAACTGCTGGCGGTGGCCGTGCTCGCCTGGCAGATCGCGCTGTACGCGGACCTGCGCCGGGGCGGCGAGGTGCGGGGCGTGGGGACGCTGGAAGGAGCGGCCCCGCGGCGTCGGCGGCGGTCTGATCCGCTCAGTGCGGCCGGTGGCGGAAGAGGTGCAGCAGGCGGGCGGTGAGCTCGCTCGCGAGTCCGACGGGGTCCTCGGCCAGCACCTCGAAGCCGACGGACTCCGTCCCGGGGGTGAAGAGCGGTGTGTCGCGCATGGCCACCCGTGCGCTCCGGCGGGGAAGGTCGCCGACCTGGCCCTCCGAGACCATCAGCGTGCGCTCGACTCCGACGACGGGCACCACGCGCTGCGGGCGAGGCAGGTCGACCGTGGCGAGTGCTGTCAGCATCCGCTCGAACGTCACCCGCAGGTGGTCGGGGTCCACCACGGCGCCGAGCTGGTCGTGCGGTAGCGGGGCCCAGGCGCTGCGTCGGCCGGCCCGGTCGACGGCGATGCCGTACGGGCGCCGGTCCAGGGTCTCGACCAGGGCGGTCTCGGCGATGACCGAGGTGCGGACGGGCTGGTCGGGGAAGAGCCGGTCGGTGAGGGCGTGAACGAGGAGCTCGCCCGGCAGGTCCTCCAGCCTTCTGAATTCGACGGGTTCCGGAGCGGGGACCGGGAGGAGGTGGAGCTCGACGAGCTCCACCGAGGGTCCGGTGCGGCCCAGGATCTGCGCGAGACCGGGAGCCGTCAGCGCCACCGGTGCCGTGCGCCACCGGGGCTCCGGAGCGGGGCGGGAATCGTTGACGGTCATGGTGCCCTGCTGGACCGCGAACGCCGAGCCGCCGGACGCCGCGTGGACGTTCATGATCGGGCCCGCGGCCGGCGCGGCCGTCGGCTCGGCGGCCATCGGGCCCGAGGACGTCGGGCGGGGGCGGTCGGGGAAGACCAGCTCCGCGACGAGTGCCATCGCGAACGCCGCGGCGTGCGCCGCCGCGCGCTGCTGGGAGCCGTCGGCGTCGGCGAGTTGCTTGTCGCCGTCCGCGTGGTCGCTGATCCCCCGGATGGTGAGGGTCGGCAGCCCGCTGACGTGGCCTGCGTGCGCGGCGCCGGCGCTCTCCATCTCGATGGCGGCCGCGTCGTTGTAGTGGTGCCGCAGCTGCTGGGCCAGCGGCGAGGTCGTGGAGTTGAGCACCACGTCCCCGGCCGCCACCGGTTTGAAGAACACCTCGGGCACCCGGTTCGGGGCGGCCGGCAGGGCTTTCGCCCAGTTGTCCGACACGGCCACGTGGTTCGCCCGTTGGGCGAGCAGGTGTGAGGCGGTGAAGGTGTTGGGGCGGGCCGAGAACGTTCCGTCGGCCTCGATCTTGCCGCCCTGATAGGCGTGCACCTTGGTGGCGACGACGACGTCCCCGAGCCGTAGTTCGGGCTTGAGCGCGCCGGCGACGCCCACGAACAGCAGGGCCGCCGGGTCGAAGAGTTCCTGGGCATGTCCGGTGACCACGGCCGCCGCGAGGTTGCCCTCGCCGGCGAGGCCCAGCGCGACCTTGCACCGGCCACCCGGGACGGTGCCGACCTGGAAGATCGTGCCGGAGCGGTGGATGAACTCCTTGGTGTCCGTCAGGAGCCTGCCGACCGCCCGGAGTTCGAGGTTGAGTGCCGTCAGTACGACGACGGTCGGCACGTCCGAACTCTGCCCGCTCACCTGGTGCCCCGAATCTCCCGGCCGGATGTGACCGCACTGCCGGCGTGAAGTGGTGGCCGCCCGCTCCGGGGCGGCTGTGGTCTGGTGGTACTACGGTAGGCCATCCGGACCGGAATCCGGGGCACCGTCCGTGCGGCTCGATCCAAGCCGAACTCCTGTGTGAGGTGGTGCTGATGGGACCGGAGGAGCAGGGTGGGGCGAGGCCTCCCGGCGATACGGACCCGGCGGGTGGAAGCCGGATGGAGGTCACGGTGGAGCGCGGCGGTCGGGTCGTCGCCGTGGTGCACGGTTCGATGACGATCGAGGGCAGGACGCCGCCGTACCGGCTTCGTCCCTTCCCGCTCTCCGCGCCTCCGTGGCCGGCCGTGGCCGCCGCCTCCGGGGACGCGGTAACGGCAGTCCTCGCCGCATGGCGCGATGGTGTTGTGCGCCACGAACCGGCCGTCATGCTGCTGCATGGCGGCGCCCGGGAGACCCGGCGGTCGCTGGTGGACCGGTTCGCCCGGGACTCGGCGGCGGTGGGTTGGACCGTGGCCGTCGCGGAGCTCGGCCGGGACGGCGCGGCACCGTCGGTCCCACCCGGCCGGACCGGCTCCTTCCTGGTGACCGTGCCCGAGGACGAGGCCTGGTCGACCGACCTCAGGTGCCGTCTCCTGACGGACCCGGTCCTGCGGGCCCCGGAACGGCTGTGCGTTCTGCTCACGGCCGAGGACACCACCTGGTGGCCGGCCCTCCGGGGGCGTCTGCGGAAGGCCCGTCTGCCCGAGGCGGCCACGTACCGGATTCGGTGAGCCCGTCGGGCCCGGGCGGCGTCGGTCGGCCTCGCCCGGGGCACCGGGGGCCCCGGGGGTGCAGGTAGGTGCACCCCGGTCGGGTAGCTGGACGCAGTGGCCGGGGGGCCGGGAGTCGGGAGAGTCATTGCTGACAGGAGTACCTGAGCGAGTGATTCGGAGGCGGGCGGCATGTCGGGACGACAGGTGGGGTGGAAGGCGGAGGCGGGGGTGTTCCTGGCCGTGGCGTTCCTGGCGGCGGGTGGGCTGGGGGTGGTGCAGCCGGGGACGGGGATTCCGGCTGAGGTCGTCCAGCTGACGCAGTTCGGTCCGGCCCTCGGCGTGCTGGCGGTGGCGCTGCTGTGGCCGGGGCGGATCGGCGAGCGGCTGGCCGGTGCCTGGCAGGCCCGGGCGGACACCGCCTGGGCGGGCCCCGGCCGGCGGCTGCTGCTCACCGCGCCGCTGATCGTCGGGTCGGCCGTCGGCGGGTACGCGCTGCTGAGCGGCGACGCGCGGCTGACCGACCCGCGCTCCCTGGCGCACCCGTTCGGGCTGATCGCGGTGGCGCAACTGGTCGGCGCGTGCGGCGAGGAGATCGGCTGGCGGTGCTACCTGCAGCCGCTGCTGCGGACCCGGTTCGGGCCGCTCACCGCCTCGGTCGCGGTGGGCCTGCTCTGGGGGGCGTGGCACGTGCAGGTGTTCGCGCAGCGGCCGGCGTACGCGGCCGGGTTCCTGCTCGCGACGGTGGCGATGTCGGTGATCCTCGGGCTCGGGCTGGACGGCATGCGCTCCGGTCGGCTGCTGCTCGCGGGCGGCTTCCACACCCTGGTCAACCTGGGGCTGCTGCTGGCGATGGACGAGGAGGACGGCGCGGTGCCGCCGATGCTGCTGTTCGGCGGCGCGTGCCTGCTGGCGGCGGTGCCGTGGGTGTGGGGTGCCACCCGGTCGCGGGCCCGCCGGGACGCCCGGCCGGCGGTGTCGGTCGCGCCGGATAGGATCCCGGCGGTGCGGCACGGGGCGCGCTGAGGTGACGGAACGACGGGCGGGCATGGCGGCGGGGGCGGCGGCGGAGATGAAGACGACCAGGGTGGCGGCGGCCGCGCTGGCGCTCGGCCGCTGCCACCTGCTGTCGCTGGCCGCCGTCGCGGTGACGCTGGTCGGCTGGCTGGTGGTGGGTGTGCTGCTGCTGATCCCGCTCGGGGCCGGCCGGCGGCTGCTGCCCGGCGCGGCGGCGAGGCTGCGCCACTGGTCCGACCGGTACCGCGGCTGGGCCACCCGCTGGACGGGCACCCCGATCAGCCCGCCCGAGCCACTGCCGGCGGAAGGGGAAACGGCGGCGGCCGGCCGGATCGTCGGCGACGAGGGCTTCTGGCGCGACCTCAGGTGGGCGTGGCTGGAGCCGTGGGTGGGCAGCCTGCTGGTCACGGCGCCGCTCGTGTTCGCCGACTTCGGGCTGTTCGGTGTGCTGGTCCAGCCGTTCGTCTGGCGGCTGCTGGGCCCCGACAACTGGTACGCCTTCGTCCCGGTCGAGTCCACCGGCACGATGCTCGCCGCCGCCGCGCTCGGCCTGGCCTTCATCGCCGTCGGCCTGCGGCTGGCTGATCCGGTGCTGCGGCTGCACGCCAGGTGGAGCGACCGGACGCTCGCCGCGCCGCACAGCACCGAACTGGTGCGCCGGATCGAGCACCTGACGGACACCCGCGCCGAGGTGCTGGACACGCAGGCGGCCGAACTGCGCCGGATCGAACGGGACCTGCACGACGGGGCGCAGGCCCGGCTGGTCGCCCTGGGCATGACCCTGGACGAGGCGACCCGGCTGCTGGACACCGATCCGCCCACCGCCCGCGCCCTGCTGTTGGAGGTGCGGGCCACCTCGGCGCGGGCGCTCCAGGACCTGCGCGACCTGGTCCACGGCGTCCACCCGCCGATCCTCACCGACCGGGGCCTCGGCGACGCCGTCCGCTCGCTCGCCCTGGACTGCTTCCTCGACGTGCGGGTGACGGCCGAGCTGCCGGGGCGGTTCCCGGCGCCGGTGGAGGCCGCCGGCTACTTCGCGGTCGCCGAACTGCTCGCCAACGCGGCCAAGCACGCAGACGCCCGCGAGGTGACGATCCGGCTCACCCACGCCGACGGGATCCTGCGGGTGGCCGTCGAGGACGACGGCCGCGGCGGAGCGAGCCCGGACGGGGGCAGCGGGCTGCGCGGTGTGGTGCGCCGGCTGAGTACCGTCGACGGAACCCTCGTCCTGCACAGCCCGCCGGGCGGCCCGACCACAGCGACCCTGGAGATACCGTGCGCGTCGTCCTCGCCGAAGACCTCTTCCTGCTCCGGGACGGCCTGATCCGCACCCTGCGGGAGCACGGCTGCGAGGTGCTCGCCGCCGTGGACAACGGCCCGGAGCTGCTGCGCGCGCTCCGCGAGCGGGAGCCGGACGTCGCGGTGGTCGACATCCGGCTGCCGCCGACCTTCACCGACGAGGGACTCCAGGCCGCGCTGACGGCCCGCCGGGAGCGGCCCGGCCTGCCGGTGCTGATCCTCTCCCAGTACGTCGACCAGCTCTACGCGCAGGAGCTGCTGGCCGACGGGCAGGGCGCGGTCGGCTACCTGCTGAAGGACCGCGTCACCCACACCGCCCAGTTCGTGGACGCGGTGCGGACGGTGGCGGGCGGCGGCACGGTGATGGACCCGCAGGTCATCACCCGGCTGCTGGCCCGCAGCGACGCCCGGGGGAACACGGCCGCCCTGACGCCGCGCGAGCACGAGGTGCTGCGGCTGATGGCCGAGGGCCGCTCCAACGCGGCGATCATGACCGCCCTGCACGTCAGCGAGAGCGCCGTCGCCAAGCACACCGCGAGCATCTTCGGCAAGCTGCGGATCGAGGCGTCGGCCGACGACAACCGCCGGGTCCTGGCGGTGCTGGCCTACCTCAAGCGCTGATCCCGCCGCCCTCCCCGCCGTCCCCGCCCTCCCCGCCGTCCCGGCCGTCCGCCGCCGGGACCGGGCGGTACATGGTGGTGACGGCGCCGAAGCCGAGGAGGGTGCGCAGGTACGGGGTCGGCTCGGTGCGGGCGGCGCGGAAGCCGTGGCGTTCGTAGAGGGCCCGGGCGCGCGGGTTGACGTCGATGACGTCGAGCCGGACCCGGTGGCAGCCGTGTTCCGCCGCCACCGCCGCGACCTCGGTGAGCAGCAGGCCCCCGATGCCCAGGCCGCGCCGCCGGGCGTCCACGGCGATGCCGTCCATGACCAGCTCGCCCGGTTCCGGGGTGCGCTTGAAGAGCGCGAGGACGGCGAGCCGGGGCAGGCTGCGGAAGAGGCCGTACGCGGCGAGGACGTCGCCGAGGTCGCCGCCGGTCAGGCCGTGGCCGCCGAGCTGGTAGCCGGCCACGCCGACGATGTGGCCGCCGTGCACGGCGACGATGCCGCGGTCGTGGTTGAGGTGCTCGGCGATGAAGGACCGGCCGGCCTCGGGCGGGTTGAGGGCCGGGCCGAGCTTGCGGCCGAAGGCCTCCCAGTAGAGCGCCGCCACCTGCGGTTCGGCGCCGGCCGGGACGGCGCGGAGCAGCGTCGGCGCACAGTCGATTCCCATGACGGATCCCCTCTCGTCGAATCTCGTCGGGTTTGCGCTATCGAGCATATAACGTTCATGCTCGGTACGAGCGTTTCCATGGCGATAGTTCTGGAGGGGATTCCATGGGGCAGACCAGAGTCACGTCCACCGCCGGTCCGCAGCGACTGGCCGACGTCGACGCGCTGCGCGGCTTCGCGCTGTTCGGCATCCTGACCGTCAACATCACCTACCTGGCCTCGGCCTACCACGGCACCGGCGTCGAGGAGCCGGGCTTCGGCTCGCCGCTCGACACCGGCGTCCGGTTGCTGGTGGCGCTGCTCTTCGAGGCCAAGTTCTTCCTGCTGTTCTCGTTCCTCTTCGGCTACAGCTTCACCCTGCAGCTCGACTCCGCCGAACGGCGCGGCGCCCGCTTCACCCCGCGCTTCCTGCGGCGGCTGGCCGGCCTGTTCACGCTCGGGGTGTGCCACGCCGTGCTGCTGTTCCCCGGCGACATCCTCACCACCTACGCCGTCCTCGGCCTGATCCTGCTCGCCGTGCACCGGATCCGGCCGAGGACCGCGGTGCGGACGGCGGTGGTCCTGTTCGTCGTCACCTCCACCGCCTACCTGCTGCTCGCGCTCGCCCTGCGCGGCGCGGACGGCGGCGACCCGGCGGCCACCGCGGCCGACGCCCAGCGGGCCACCGAGGCGCTGCGCGGCGGGTTCGGCTCGGTGATCGGGGCACACCTCGACCAGCTGCCGAACGTGGTGTTCCTGCTGGTCTTCTTCCAGGCCCCGGCGGCACTGGCGGCGTTCCTGCTCGGGCTGGCGGCCGGCCGGCACCGGGCGATGACCGACCTGGGCCGGCACGACCGCACGCTGCGCCGGCTCCAGGCCTGGGGCTTCCCGCTCGGGCTGCTCGGTGCGGGCGTCTACACCTACTCGGCGGCCGAACACCCGGGCCTCGCCTACCAGGTGTTCGCGCTCGGGGTGGACGTGATCACCGCGCCGCTGCTGGCGGCCGCCTACGCGGCGACGGTGCTGCGGATCGCGCGGGGGCGGCACGGGCGGCGGCTGGTCGCGGTGCTGGCGCCGCCCGGGCGGATGACGCTGACCAACTACCTGACCCAGTCG
Organism: Kitasatospora sp. NPDC093806; assembly: GCF_040683335.1. Lineage (NCBI taxonomy): Bacteria > Bacillati > Actinomycetota > Actinomycetes > Kitasatosporales > Streptomycetaceae > Kitasatospora > Kitasatospora sp. NPDC093806. The sequence continues at coordinate 19,332 of NZ_JBFBDO010000056.1, read as the reverse complement.
CTGGTCTGCGTGCTGGTCTTCACCGGGGTCGGCGCCGGGCTGGTCGGGCGGGTCGCGCCGCCCGGGGTGGCGCTGATCGCGATCGCGTTGTTCGCGGTGCAGGCGGTGTGCTGCCGCTGGTGGCTGGCCCGCCACCCGTACGGGCCGGTGGAGTGGCTGCTGCGCGCGGTGACCACGCTGTCCCGGCCGCGCTGGCGCGCACCGGCCGCCGGGACGACGGGGCCGGCCGCCGCGGTGGACGCGGCGACCGGCGGGGCGTCCGAGGCCAAATCCCGGACGAAGACCCTCAGCTGAAGTCGAGCGATCCCGTGCGGGTGCGCTTGAGCTCGAAGAAGGCCGGGTTCCCGGCCAGCAGCCGGACGCCGTCGAAGACCCGGACGGCCTCCTCCCCGCGCGGGATCGCGTTGAGCACCGGCCCGAAGAACGCGGCGCCGTCGACATGGATCGTCGGGGTGCCGACCTCCTCGCCGACCGGGTCCATGCCCGCGTGGTGACTGCGCCGCAGCGCCTCGTCCCAGTCGGTGGTGTGCGCGGCTTCCGCGAGCTCCTCCGGCAGGCCGGCCTCGGCCAGCGCCTCCCGGAGGAGCTTGTCGTCGACCTCCCGGTCCTCGACGTGCAGCCGGGTGCCGAGCGCGGTGTAGAGGTCGCGCAGCACCTGGACGCCGTGCTGTTCGGCGGCGGCGACGCAGACCCGGACCGGGCCCCAGCCGGTGCTGAGGAGCCGCTGGTAGCGCTCGGGCAGGCCCTCGCGGCCCTCGTTGAGGACGAACAGGCTCATCACCCGGAAGGTCAGGTCGAGCTCGCGGTGCCGCTCGACCTCCAGGATCCAGCGGGAGGTGATCCAGGCGAACGGGCAGACGGGGTCGAAGTAGAAGTCCACGGTGTTGGTCACCCGGATGACGCTACGGACCGGGCGGACCGCCGGACAGGTCCGGTTCTCAGCCGTTTCCCTGGGCCACTTCCACCCCGCCCGCCCGCGACGCGCCCGGGCCGCGCCTGATGAGCGGATTCCTCCGAACGGGTGACGGCACGTCACGGCCGGTCGCCCGGCGGCCCGCTCGGGGCGGGCGGCCGGATACCGCCGTCCGGGTGAACGGGGAGGGCCCGCGCGCGGTGATCATGGGCGACTAAGCTGCCGCCCCGTCAGGCCCGCGCGAAGCCCTCGCGACGGGCGGTACGGGACGAGGGCGGGAGCCAAGGACATGATGGGACCGGCGCACGCGCTGTCGGGCGCGGCGGCGTGGTTGGGAGCGGGAGCGATCGCGGCGGGCATGGGGCAGCCGATGCCCTGGCCGGTGCTGGTGGCGGGCACGCTGATCTGCGCGGGTGCCGCGCTCGCACCCGACCTCGACCACAAGGCCGCGACGATATCCCGGGCGTTCGGCCCGGTCTCGCGGGTCCTCTGCGAGGTGATCGACAAGCTCTCGTACGCGGTGTACAAGGCGACCCGCAGCAAGCACGACCCGCGCCGCTCGGGCGGGCACCGCACGCTGACCCACACCTGGGTCTGGGCGGTGCTGTGCGGCGCCGGCGCCTCGGCCGTCACCGTGTACGGCGGACGCTGGGGCGTGCTGGGCGTGCTCTTCGTCCACATGGTGCTGGCGATCGAGGGGCTGCTGTGGCGGTACGCCCGGGTCTCCAGCGACGTCCTGGTCTGGCTGCTCGGCGCGGCCGGCGCCTGGCTGCTGGCCGCGGTGCTCGACAAGCCGGGCAACGGCTCGCTCTGGCTGTTCGACCAGCCGGGGCAGGAGTACCTGTGGATCGGCCTGCCGATCGCGCTCGGCGCGCTGGTGCACTGCCTGGGCGACGCGCTGACCGTCTCGGGCTGCCCGGTGCTGTGGCCGATCCCGATCGGCCGCAAGCGCTGGTACCCGCTGGGCCCGCCGAAGGGTATGCGGTTCCGGGCCGGCAGCTGGGTGGAGCTGAAGGTGCTGATGCCGGTGTTCATGGGCGCCGGCGGTCTGTGCGCGGTGGGCGCGCTCGGCTACTTCGGCTGAGCCCGGACGCACCCGAGCCCCGTCCGACGGAGGAGGTCCTCCGGTGGACGGGGCTCGCGCATGCCCGGGCTCAGTGCTGGTGCCCCGCGCCGCCGTGGTCGGCGGGGGTCGTCGGGGCGACGGCTCCCGAGACGGCCGCCGGGAGGGTGAACGCGGCGGTGTGCACGACGTCCTCGTGCTTGAAGTCCAGGAAGAGCCGGTACTCGCCGCTGCTGGGCGCGGTGGTGGTGAAGGTGATGCCCGGCCCGCCGGCCGTGGCGGCCCCCGCGGGCGGCACGTCGTCGGGGTGGACGTGCAGGTAGGCGAGGTCGCCGGCGCGCAGCGCGACCAGGTGCCCGGCCGCGCCGAGGTACGGCTGGAGGTCGGTGACGGGCCGGCCGTCGCGGTTGACGGTCAGCCTGAGCTGCCCGGCCCGGCCCGGGGTGAGCTCGCCGTCCAGGGTGACGGTGTAGCCGTCGACGGTGACGGTGCGGCCGGTCTGCGGGAGCGGGGCCGGACGCAGTTCGCCGGCGGCGTGCAGGTCGGCGCCCAGGGTGAGGCCCTCGGCGGCGCCGGCCGGGGTGAAGTCGGCGAACACCCGGTACTCCCCGGCGGCGGGCAGGTCGACGGTCGTGCTCCAGGTGCCGTCGGCGGCGCGGACGGGGTGCAGGTGCCGGAAGGTCGTGAGGTCGCGCGGGGCGACGATCAGGTGCAGCTCCTTCTCGTGCGCCGTCGCGTACGCGGTGACCGGCCGGCCGTCGGCGCCGAGGATCCGGAACCGCAACTCGGTGGAGGTGCCGGCGGTGGCGAAGGGGTTCTCCAGGCTGAGCGTGTAGCCGCGGTCGGCGATCTGGAGGCCGCCGGGCGGATGCTCGGCGCCGCCGGGTGCCGTCGTGGACGGCGCTGCCCCCGGGGTGTGCGCGCCGTGCGCCGCCGTGGCGGGGCGCGTCGCGGGCGCGCCGTCGCCGGTGAGCTGTCCGACGCCGTACGCGGCGCCGAAGACGGTGGTCACGCCGGTGACGAAGGCGGCGATCTTCAGGGCGGTGTTCACGGTGGGCTCCTCGCGGGTTCGGCGCGGGTTCGGCGCGGTTCGTGGTCGGGGACGGGATCAGGCGCGCAGCAGGCGGGCGATCGCCTGGGTGGCCTCGGTGACCTTGGCGTCGGCGTCCTCGCCGCCCCGGGCGATGGCGTCCTGGACGCAGTGGCCGAGGTGGTCGTCGAGCAGTCGCAGCGCGACCGACTGGAGCGCCTTGGTGGTGGCCGAGATCTGGGTGAGCACCTCGGTGCAGTAGCTGTCCGCGTCGACCATCCGCTGGATGCCGCGGACCTGGCCCTCGACCCGGCGCAGCCGGCGCAGGAGCTGGTCCTTCTCGTGGTGGTAGCCGGTCATGCCGGTCATGGGGGCCTCCGGAAGTGTCGTGCCGGGTTTCGACCCTCTGCATTAGATACCCCCTGGGGGTATGAAAGCAAGAGTCGCCGCATGGTGTTCGAAGGCTTGCCAGTCATACCCCCCAGGGGTATAAAGGACCCATCGCCGAGGGATACCCCCACCAGGTATCGAACAAGCGACCGCCGAACGACCACGAGGAGCAGCAGATGACCACCCAGGCCCCCGCCTCCACCGAGGTGGAACTCCGGATCGGCGGCATGACCTGCGCCTCGTGCGCCGCCCGGATCGAGAAGAAGCTCAACCGGATGGACGGCGTCACCGCCACCGTCAACTACGCCACCGAGAAGGCCAGGGTGAGCGCGGCGGACGGGGTCGGGGTCGCCGACCTGATCGCCACCGTCGAGGCCACCGGCTACACCGCAGCCGTGCCCCGGCCCCCTGCCGCCGAGACCGTCGCCGGGCCCGCCGGCGCGGAGCAGGCCGACCCCGCCGACGAACTCGCCCCGCTGCGGCAGCGCCTGACCACCGCCGTCGTGCTGGCCGTCCCGGTGATCGCCATGGCGATGGTCCCCGCCCTCCAGTTCGACAACTGGCAGTGGCTCTCGCTGACCCTCGCCGCCCCCGTCGTCACCTACGCCGCCTGGCCCTTCCACAGGGCCGCCTGGACCAACGCCAAGCACGGCGCCGCGACCATGGACACCCTGGTCTCGCTCGGCACCGGCGCCGCGTTCCTCTGGTCGCTCTGGGCGCTGTTCCTCGGCAACGCCGGGATGCCCGGCATGCGGCACGGCTTCGAGTTCACCATCGCCCGCACCGACGGCTCCGCCAACATCTACCTGGAGGCCGCCGCCGGGGTCACCGCCTTCATCCTGGCCGGCCGCTACTTCGAGGCCCGCTCCAAGCGCACCGCGGGTGCCGCGCTCAAGGCGCTGCTGGAACTCGGCGCCAAGGACGTCACCGTGCTGCGCGACGGCGTCGAGGTCCGCGTCCCGACCGCCGAACTGACCGTCGGCGAGCTGTTCGTGGTCCGCCCGGGCGAGAAGATCGCCACCGACGGGGTGGTCACCGAGGGCGCCTCCGCCGTCGACGCCTCGATGCTCACCGGCGAGTCGGTGCCCGTCGAGGTCGCCGTGGGGGACACCGTCACCGGCGCCACCGTCAACGCCGGCGGCCGACTGGTGGTCCGCGCCACCCGGGTCGGCGCCGACACCCAGCTCGCCCGGATGGCCCGGCTGGTCGAGGACGCCCAGAACGGCAAGGCCGCCGCCCAGCGGCTCGCCGACCGGATCTCCGCCGTCTTCGTGCCGATCGTGATCACCCTCGCCCTGGCGACCCTCGGCTACTGGCTCGGCACCGGCGAGGGCTGGGCCGCCGCCTTCACCGCCGCCGTCGCCGTGCTGATCATCGCCTGCCCGTGTGCCCTCGGCCTGGCCACCCCGACCGCGCTGATGGTCGGCACCGGCCGCGGCGCCCAGTTGGGTGTCCTGATCAAGGGCGCCGAGGTGCTGGAGAACACCCGCCGGGTCGACACCGTCGTCCTCGACAAGACCGGCACCGTCACCACCGGCAGGATGACCCTGCTCGCCGTCCACACCGCCGAGGGCACCCGGGAGGACGAGGCGCTGCGCCTGGCCGGCGCCCTGGAGCACGCCTCCGAGCACCCGATCGCCGCCGCCGTCGCCACCGCCGCCGCCGAGCGGTTCGGCACCCTGCCCGGTGTCGAGGGCTTCGAGAACGTCCCCGGCCTGGGCGTGCAGGGCGTCGTCGACGGCCACGCGGTGGTCGCCGGCCGGGAGGCGCTGCTCGCCGACTGGTCGCAGCACCTGCCGGCCGCGCTCGCCGAGGCCAAGCGGGCCGCCGAGGCCGCCGGCCGGACCGCCGTCGCGGTCGGCTGGGACGGCGCCGCCCGGGCCGTCCTGGAGGTCGCCGACGCGGTCAAGCCCACCAGCGCCGCCGCCATCGCCGAACTGCGCGCCCTCGGCCTGCGGCCGGTGCTGCTCACCGGGGACAACCGGCTGGTCGCCGAGGCGGTCGCCGCCGAGGTCGGCATCCCGGCCGCGGATGTGATCGCCGAGGTGCTGCCGCAGGACAAGGTCGACGTGGTCAAGCGGCTCCAGGGCGAGGGCCGGGTCGTCGCGATGGTCGGCGACGGGGTCAACGACGCCGCCGCGCTCGCCCAGGCCGACCTCGGCCTGGCGATGGGCACCGGCACCGACGCCGCCATCGAGGCCGCCGACCTGACCCTCGTCCGGGGCGACCTGCGCTCGGCCGCCGACGCGATCCGGCTCTCCCGCCGGACCCTGTCCACCATCAAGGGCAACCTGTTCTGGGCCTTCGGCTACAACGTCGCCGCCCTGCCGCTGGCCGCCGCCGGACTGCTCAACCCGATGATCGCCGGTGCGGCGATGGCCTTCTCGTCGGTCTTCGTGGTCGGCAACAGCCTGCGGCTGCGCACCTTCCGCTGACCCGCCGTCCGCCCGTCGTGGCCCCGGAGCCCTCGTGGTTCCGGGGCCACGACGCTTCCCGGACTGGCCCGATGAGGGGACACCGCCGAGGCGTTCCCGGAGGTCAGCGGCCCGGTCGCATAGCCTGCGGCGGACGGGCCCGGTGACCCGGGCGGTACGCGGACACGCGCGGCGCGGCGACACGGACAGGGGTGCAGGGTGGCTTCGTCGGGTGCGGGCGACGGCGTCGGTGGCGGTCCGCCGGAGGTGGTGCCGGTCCGCCCGGGCGCCGCCCCGTCACGCGGGCAGCGGTTCCGCTCCTGGCTGCTGGAGGGCCTGGCCGACATGGCCAAGCAGCACCCCGGCCCGCACGCCCAGGCCCCGGCCGAACAGAGCCGCCCCTGGTGGCGGGTGATGTGCCTGACCGGCCTCGACTACTTCTCCACCCTCGGCTACCAGCCCGGCATCGCCGCCCTCGCGGCCGGCCTGCTCTCCCCGGTGGCCACCATCGTCCTGGTCGTCGTCACCCTGTTGGGCGCGCTGCCGGTCTACCGGCGGGTCGCCGCGGAGAGCCCGCACGGCGAGGGCTCGATCGCGATGCTGGAACGGCTGCTGTCGTTCTGGCAGGGCAAGCTCTTCGTCCTCGCCCTGCTCGGCTTCGCGGCCACCGACTTCATGATCACCATCACCCTGTCCGCCGCCGACGCCACCGCCCACCTGGTCGAGAACCCGCACCTGCACGACGCCCTGACCGGAAAGCAGGTGCTGATCACGCTGGTCCTGGTCGCCGGGCTCGGCGCCGTCTTCCTCAAGGGCTTTAGCGAGGCGATCGGCCTCGCCGTCGTCCTGGTCGCGGTCTACCTCGCGCTCAACGTGGTCGTCGTCGCCACCGGCTTCTACCACGTCCTGGAGTCCCCGCAGGTGGTCGGCGACTGGTCCGACGCGCTGACCGCCGAGCACGGCAACGTGGTCGCCATGATCGGTGTCGCCCTGATCACCTTCCCCAAACTCGCCCTCGGCCTCTCCGGCTTCGAGACCGGCGTCGCCGTCATGCCGCACATCGAGGGCGACCCCGACGACACCGAGGAACGCCCCACCGGCCGGATCCGCGGAGCACGCAAACTGCTCACCACCGCCGCCCTGATCATGAGCGCCTTCCTGATCACCACCAGCTTCATCACCACCCTGCTGATCCCCAAGGAGGCCTTCGAGAAGGGCGGCGAAGCCAACGGGCGCGCACTCGCGTACCTGGCCCACGAGTACCTCGGCAACACCTTCGGCAGCGTCTACGACCTCTCCACCATCGCCATCCTCTGGTTCGCCGGCGCCTCGGCGATGGCCGGCATGCTCAACCTGCTGCCCCGCTACCTGCCCCGCTACGGCATGGCCCCGCACTGGGCGCGCGCCGTGCGCCCGATGGTCATCGTGCTCACCCTGATCGCCTTCCTGGTCACCTGGATCTTCGACGCCAGCGTGGACGCCCAGGGCGGCGCCTACGCCACCGGTGTCCTGGTGCTGATCAGCTCCGCCGCCATCGCCGTCACCATCGCGGCGCGCAAGGCCCGGCAGCGCGGCTGGACCATCGGCTTCGCGTTCATCGCCGCCGTCTTCCTCTACACCACCGGCCTCAACATCGCCGAACGCCCGGACGGCGTGAAGATCGGCGCCTGCTTCATCGCGGCCATCGTGCTCGTCTCCCTCCTCTCCCGGCTCAAGCGCGCCTTCGAGCTCCGGGTCACCGGCATCGTCTTCGACGACGCCGCCGAACGCTTCGTCCGCGACTACACCCACCGGCCGCTGCGGCTCATCGCCAACGAGCCGAACAGCCGCGACCTCGCCGAGTACCAGGAGAAGAAGCGGCAGATCCGCGCCGACAACGACATCCCCGCCGAGGACGACCTGGTCTTCGTCGAGGTGACGGTCCGTGACCCGTCCGAGTTCGAGGCCGTGCTGACCGTGCACGGCGAGGTGCTGCACGACCGCTACCGGGTGCTCAGCCTGGAGAGCTCCAGCGTGCCGAACGCGCTGGCCGCGCTGCTGCTCACGGTCCGGGACCGGACCGGGCAGCAGCCGCACATCTACTTCGAGTGGACGGAGGGCAATCCGTTCGCGCAGTTCCTGCGGTTCTTCCTGTTCGGGCAGGGCGAGGTCGCGCCGGTCACCCGCGAGGTGCTGCGCGAGGCCGAACCGGACCGCACGCGGCGTCCGCGCGTCCACGTGGGCTGAGCCGGGGTACCGGACTCCGCTGTTAGGTCTTCGGTCTTCGGTCAGACGAGGGCCGCGAGGAGCACGGCGGCGCAGAGCAGGGCCGCGCCCAGTCCGAGGAACGCGTACTCCAGCGGCCGGCGTTCACGGTCCGCCAGTACCACCCGGCGCGGGTCCGTCGGGTCGTACCGGACGGCGACCTGGCTGCCGTCGACCAGCGGACGGCGGGGGGTCGACGGCACGGGGGAGAACACCTCCACCACCCGGCCGTCCTCGGTGGCGAACTGGAGCAGCGGCCGGACCACTGCCGACCGGTCCTCCGGCCCGCGCGCCCGTTCCCGCACCAGGGCCGGGACCACCACCCCGGCCCGCCGGACCCGGGTCAGCTCCCACAGCCCCACCAGCCCGGCCAGCGCGGCCACCACGCCGCCCACCCCGACGACCACCGCCACCAGCCCTACCGGCTCCACCGGCCCTCCTCCACTTCCGCCCGCGGTCCGGCCTCGCACCGCCCAGCCCAGTATCACCGCCCCCACCCACCAGCGCCGTTACCCCGCCGTCAGGATTCCCCCGCGCGCCCCGGCGGCCCCGCACAGGAAGTCGGCGGGTCCGACTTCCTGTGCGAGGAGGGTGGCGTTCAGCCGAGCGTCGCTCAGCCGAGGCCCGGGACGAACTGGATCAGCAGGTCGATCGCCTTGATCCCGAGGAAGGGGAGGACCAGGCCGCCCAGCCCGTACACCCGCAGGTTGCGGCGGAGCAGGTCGGTCGCGGAGGACGGCTGGTAGCGGACGCCGCGCAGCGCGAGCGGGATCAGCGCGACGATGATCAGCGCGTTGAAGATGATCGCCGAGGCGATCGCCGAGGTGGGGCTGTGCAGGCCCATGATGTTGAGGTGCGCCAGCCCCGGGTAGGAGCCGGTGAACATCGCGGGGATGATCGCGAAGAACTTGGCGACGTCGTTGGTGATCGAGAAGGTGGTCAACGCGCCCCGGGTGATGAGCAGTTGCTTGCCGACCCGGATGATGTCGAGCAGCTTGGTGGGATTGGAGTCGAGGTCGACCATGTTCCCGGCCTCCTTGGCCGCCGGGGTGCCGCTGTTCATCGCCACGCCGACGTCCGCCTGGGCCAGCGCGGGCGCGTCGTTGGTGCCGTCCCCGGTCATCGCGACCATGTTGCCCGCCGCCTGCTCCCGCTTCAGGAAGGCGAGCTTGTCCTCCGGCGTGGCCTCGGCCAGGACGTCGTCCACCCCGGCCTCGGCGGCGATCGCCCGCGCGGTGAGCGGGTTGTCGCCGGTGACCATGACGGTGCGGATGCCCATCCGCCGCAGCTCGGCGAACCGTTCGGCGATGCCCTCCTTGACCACGTCGCGCAGCTCGACCACGCCGAGCGCCCGTGCGCCGTGCCGGTCGTGCACGGCGACCAGCAGCGGCGTCCCGCCCGCCCCGGCGATCCGGTCGACCAGCGGCTTGGCCTCCATCGGCAGCCGTCCGCCCGACCGCACCACCCAGTGGGCGACCGCGTTCGCCGCGCCCTTGCGGACCAGGCAGGCGGTGCCGTCCGGCCAGCCGAGGTCCACCCCGCTCATCCGGCTCCGCGCGGTGAACGGGACCGGCGTCCGCTCGCCCAACTCGCCCTCGGCGCGCGACGGGACCCAGTACTGGCGGGTGGTCAGCTCGACGATCGAGCGGCCCTCGGGGGTCTCGTCGGCGAGCGAGGCGAGCTGGGCGGCCTCGGCGAGCTGGTCGACGGTGGCGCCGGGCAGCGGGTGCAGGGCGGCGGCGCGGCGGTTGCCGTGGGTGATGGTGCCGGTCTTGTCGAGCAGCAGCACGTCCACGTCCCCGGCCGCCTCCACCGCGCGGCCGGAGAGCGCGATCACGTTGCGCTGCACCAGCCGGTCCATGCCGGCGATGCCGATCGCCGAGAGCAGGGCGCCGATGGTGGTCGGGATCAGCGCGACCAGCAGCGCCACCAGCACGATCGTGGTCTGCGGGGAGCCCGCGTAGATGGCCATCGGCTGGAGCGAGACGACGGACAGCACGAACACCACGGTCAGCGAGGCGAGCAGGATGTTGAGCGCGATCTCGTTCGGCGTCTTCTGCCGGTTCGCCCCCTCGACCAGGGTGATCATCCGGTCGATGAAGCTCTGCCCGGGCCGGGCGGTGATCCGCACGACCAGGTGGTCGGAGAGCACCCGGGTGCCGCCGGTGGCGGCGGTCCGGTCGCCGCCGGACTCCCGGATCACGGGCGCCGACTCGCCGGTGATCGCCGATTCGTCCACCGCCGCCACGCCCTCGACCACCTCGCCGTCGCGCGGGATCACCTCCCCGGCCGGCACCAGCACGATGTCGTGCAGCAGCAACTCCTCGGCCGGCACCGGCTCGTGGCGGTGGTCGCGGGTGCCGACCCGCCAGTGCAGCAGGCGCCGCGCGGTCACCGAGGCCTGCGCCTGACGATGGGGGCACCTCCCGGCCGGAGGCTGGGGGAGATTCGGCCTGCGCCTTGCCCCGGCTCTCGGCCACCGCCTCGGCGAGGTTGGCGAAGAGCACGGTCAGCCAGAGCCAGAAGCTGATCACCCAGGCGAAGACGCCCGGGTGGACGACCGCGCTGAGCGTGGTCAGCGCGGAGCCGGTCTCGACCACCAGCATCACGGGGTTGCGCAGCATGGTGCGCGGGTGCAGCTTGCGCAGCGCGGCGGGCAGCGCCTCGGCCAGCTGGCGGAGGTCGATCAGGCGGCGTCGGCCGTCGCGGCCGTGGGTCCGTTTCGGTGGGACGGGCATCTCCGGCGTCGGCGGCACGGGCGGACCCGGGCGGCGGAACCAGTCCGTACGGGGGGCCGGGGAGCCGGCGGTGTCCGGTGGGGTGAGGGCCGAACGGCGCATCGGTGCTGGCGACCTTCCGGCCGCCCCGGGGCGGGGCGGCGGCGCGAGGAGGGGAACGGGGACGCCGCACAGCGAAGCACCGGTTCGCCGCTCGACCCGCCGTCCTTGACGCGCGCTTGGCGCTCGGCGCCGGTTCCTTGACGGCACCCTGACACCCTGTCGGCCCGGGGGCGGAGGCGGGCGACACGCGAAGTCCGGGGCGTGCGGGCCTTGTGCCGATGGATTGTCAGGTGCATAGCATGGCGGGTCAGGGCTCCACCTCACAGCCCCACCCCACAGCCTCACCCTGCAGAGGAGCAACTCCCGTGCGCAATCGAAGGTTCGGCTCGATCCTCCTGACCGGCGCGCTCGCCCTCGCCGCCCTCGGCACCGCCCCGGTCGCGGCCTCCGCCGCCTTGGGGGACGCCTCCGCCATCGGAACCCGGCACCACGTCGAGGTCTTCGCCGAGGACGGCTCGATCGGCCGCGCCACCGTGCCCGCGGCCTCCCCCTACCTCACCGGCGAACGCCCCGGCCTCGCGCCCGTCGCCGGGGACGGCGAGGTCACCCCGATCCTGCGCAGCGGCGACACCGCCGCCAAACTCGACATCGTCGTCATCGCCGACGGCTACAGCGCCACCGAGCAGGACAAGTTCCGCGCCGACGCCGCCGCCAAGTGGCAGGAGCTGAGCGCCGTCGAGCCGTACGCCACCTACCGCGGCCTGTTCAACGTCTGGGCCGTCTCCACCGTCTCCGCCGAGTCCGGCATCACCGGCGACCCGGACCGCGCCACCGTCCGCAAGACCGCCCTCGGCTCCTACTTCTGGTGCGAGGACATCGAACGGCTGCTCTGCGTCGACACCGCGGCCGTCGACAAGTACGCCGCCAAGGCCCCGCAGGCCGACCTCGTCCTCGTCGTCGCCAACACCGCCAAGTACGGCGGCGCCGGCTACAACGTCGCCTCCCCGCTCGGCTACGACGGCATCGCCACCGTGGCCGGCGGCAACAAGAAGTCCGGCCAGATCGCCGTCCACGAGACCGGCCACTCGCTCGGCAAGCTCGCCGACGAGTACTTCTACGACGGCTCCGGCAGCTACCCGGCCGAACAGGGGGAGCCGGGCGAGCCCAACATCAGCACCCTCACCGCCGACCGGCTGCGCCGCGAGCACGCGAAGTGGTACCGCTGGCTCGGCCGGACCTCGCCCGACGGGGGAGTGGTCGGCAGCTACGAGGGTGGCGGCTACTACACCAAGGGGCTGTACCGGCCCACCGAGAACTCGATCATGCGGTCGCTCGGCCGGGAGTTCAACCTGCCCGGCCGGGAGGCGATGATCGCCGGCTTCTACCGGCACGCCGTCCCGCTGACCAGCCCCACCCCCGCCGGCACCCCGCTCACCCGGAGCAGCCGCCTCACCGTCGACCTCCCGGTCGCCGGCACCACCCTCAGCTGGTCGCTGGACGGCCGCGAACTCCCGCAGCTGCGCGGCCGCACGGACGTCAACCTCGCCACGGTCCCGCTCCCCGGCCCGCCCGGCCGCGCCCACACCCTCACCGCCACGGCCACCGACCCCACCCCCGCCGTCATCGACCCGGCCCTGCGCGCACCGCTCACCGCCACCCTCAGCTGGCCCGTCACCCGCTGACCCGGCCGCCGCACAGGAAGTCGGCGGGTCCGACTTCCTGTGCGGGCGGTGGCGGGCGGTGGCGTGCGTCAGGAGGCCGTGAGCACGGCCTCCTCGAACGGCGTCGTCGTGGTGAAGCCGAGGCGGCGGTAGAGGGCGACGGCGGTGGGGTGGTCGGCGCGGACGTTCAGGCCGATGTGGTCCGCGGTGCGCGCCAGCACCTCGCACAGACGGGCGGTGCAGGCGGTGGCGAGGCCCCGGCCGCGGGCCTCGGGGTGGGTGGTGACGTTCCCGATCACCGCCACCCGCTGCGCCGCGGAGTGGACGTGCACCCCGGCCGCCGCGACCAGCCGGCCCGCCGCGTCCCGGACCCCGACGTAGGGGCCGGTCGTCAGCATCCGTTCGTCGAACCAGTTCCCCGGGTAGCCGGCGGCGAACAGCGCGCGCAGATCCGCCAGGTCCGCCGCGCCGAGCGGAACGACCGGGAACGCGCCCGCCGCCCGGTGCGGCGCGAGGGCCGCGAGGGTCGCCCGGTCCGTCAGCGACATCCGCAGCATCGCCGTCCGCCGCTCGGCCCGGTAGTCCGGCGCGAGGGCGGCCACCCCGCCCTCGGTGAGGTGGGCGAGGAAGCGGCGCGGCAGCACCGGCCGCATCGCGTCCAGCAACTCGGCCAGCCGGTCCGCGCGTTCGGGCCGGGCGAGGCCGAGCAGCGTGGGCACCTCGCCGACCCCGTACAGCAGCGCCACCGGGCCGTCCGCCGCCGGGCCGTTCGCTGCCGGGCCGTTCGCTGCCGGGCCGTTCGCCACTGGCTCGTCCGCCGCCGAGGTGGTGTACCAGGCGGTGTGCGACCAGAACGGCTCGTCCAGGTCGCCGAGTTCGAAGAGGTGCAGCTCCGGGTCACGGCCGAAGCGGGCGGCGAGCGCCGGGCGGTCGTGCAGGCTGATCAGCGGTGGGGAGGTCGACGGCACCCGCCGAGCCTACGCTCCGCCCCGTCACTCGAACGAAGGCCACCGATCGGCGGCCCACTCCCGCCAGTCCGAGAAGTCCAACCACGCGGGCGGAGCCTCGTCGACCTCGACGCCCGCGAGTTCCGCCGCGTCCGGCTCCTCGAACAGCACCCGCCCGGTCCGGACCGCGGCCTCGATCAGGTCGAGGGGACGGTCCGGCGTGGGCGCCCGACGGCCGATGATCCGGGCGAGCCGGGTCTCCTCGTCCACCGGCAGATGGACGAGTCGGCAGGACGCGCCCACGGACGCCGCCAGCCACCGGATCGCGGACCGCTCGTCGCGGGACCAGCCGCCGAAGTCCACCACCACGTCGACCCCGAGCTCCAGCGCGTCCAGGCCGAGCCGCAGCAGCCGCCCCTCCAGGACGTCGCGCATCCCGTCGGGCTCCGCCATCCCGAACAGCGGGGTCATCCACTCGTCGGGCGTCAGCCGGAGCGCGCGGTGCTCGGCGGCGAGCTGCCGGGCCCGCGTGGTCTTGCCCGCGGCCGGCAGGCCGGTCATCAGGAACAGCGTGGTCATCCCCCGATGGTGCCGTGCGGCGCGCCGGTGGGCGACGGGATTTCCGGCCCCCGGCGTCGAGGCCCGCCCGTCAGCCGGTGGGCCGGAGCAGGGTGCGCAGCGCGCCGGGCGGGAGGCCGGCCGTGCGACTGACCACACGGGTGAGGTGGGCCTGGTCGGTGAACCCCAACTCCTGCGCCAGTGCGGCCAGTCGGGTCTCGCCCTCGGTCAGCCGCTCCAGGGCGAGGGTGACCCGCAGCCGGTTGCGGTAGCGGGCGATGCCCTCGCCGGTCGCGGCCCGGAAGATCCGGCTGAGGTGGTACGGCGAGCAGCCGACGGCCCGCCCGAGCTGGTCCAGGCTCAGCCCGAGGTCGTCCGCCAGGGCGGCCCGCGCGGCGTTCACCAGCCGGTGGCGGGCGGCCTTGCGCCCCGGGCGGCCGCTGGCCACCCGGGCCGGGGCCAGCGCCGACAGCACCTCGCCCGCCAACTCCAGGGCACGCTCGGACAGTTCGAAGGAGTCCGCGTCGCCGCGCGCCCGGGCGGTCAGCAACCGGTGCGCCAGGGCCATCCGGGGCGTGGTGAACACCAGGCCCTGCGGCACTCCCGGGTCGCCGCCCAGCAGCGCGGCCACCTGCGGTTCGGAGAGCACCAGCTCGGTGTAGCGGTCGCCGCCGCACGGGTGCGCGAACTGCTGCTCGGAGCCCATCCGTTCGACGTAGACGCTGGCCGGGTCGAGGAGCTGTTCGACGCCGTCGGCCCGGCCCCGGAAGAGACCGCGGCGCACCAGCACCAGCCCGAACACGGGCGCGGGCCGCACCTCCGTCCAGCCGTGCGGAGGGTCCTGGCAGGACACGTCGGCGACGAACAGGTCGTCGCCGTTCAACAGGCAGGTGCGCTCGACCGGCATGCGCCGCACCCTACTCGCGCCCGCCCCGACTGTCGTCGGCCCGCACCTACTTGCGCGGGCCCGGGCGGATCGCGCAAGAAACGACAAGCCGGGGCGGCGGCCGCGGCGGGAACCTGGAACCGGTCGGCGCCCCGGACGGGGGTCAGGGCGCCGACCTGCCCTTCCCTGCCTTGCCGCTTCCATGGAGGAGTACCCGGTGAACGATGTGAACCCCGGACCGGCCCGCCCCACCCGCCGCCGCGTGTTGTACGGCGCCCTCGGCGCCGCCGGGGCGGTCGCCCTCCAGCCCTTCGGCACGCCCGACGCCGCCGGGCTGGTGGCCACCCGGCGCTTCGGCCGGTACGAGGTACTGGCGCTGCTCGACGCGCACGGCCCGTTCCCCGGGACCATGCAGGCCGCCTTCCCGGACGCCACGGCCGCCGACTGGGAGCGCGCCCGGTGCCTCGACCCCGCCGCCTTCGGGACCGGCGACACCTGGGAGTTGGACTTCCGCTGCTACGCCGTCCGCCGTCCGGGCGGCCGGGTCACCCTGGTGGACACCGGCATCGGACCGGTCGGCAGCCCGGCCGGCGGCTGGGCACCCGTCCCCGGCCGGCTGCCCCGGGCGCTGGCGGAGGCCGGGATCGGGCCGGCCGACGTCGAGACGGTGGTGCTGACCCACCTGCACGAGGACCACTACGGCTGGTCGGTCACCCCCGAGGGCGTCCCGGTGTTCCCGAACGCCCGCTACGTGGTGCAGCACGCCGAGGTGGCGGCGCTCGGCCCGACCCGGACGGCGCGCACGTACGTCGTCGAACCGCTGCTCCGGGCCGGGCAGCTGGACGAGGTGGACGGCCGGACGGTGCTCGCGGGCGCGAGTGCGGGCGCGGGGCGGCCGGGCGGAGGTGTGACGCTGCTCCCGACGCCCGGGCACACGCCGGGGCACCAGTCGGTCCTGGTCGAGGGAGGCGGCGACCGGCTGCTCGTCACCGGGGACGTCCTGGTCCACGCCGTCCAGCTGGGCGCGCCCGCCGTGCGCTACGCCTACGAGGCGGACCCGGCCACGGCCCGCCACAGCCGCGAACACCTCCTCGCCGAGGCCCGCCGCACCGGCACCCTCCTGGCCACGGCCCACCTCAACCGCCCCTTCATCCGGGCGCGGGCCTGACGGCGGCGGCGGTCCACTGCCCGGCCCGGTCGCGAACAGCGCCTCGACGGCGCCCGCCGCTCACCTCAACCGGCCCACCGCCCGGGCGCGGCCCTGGCGGTGGATCCGGCCTCCCGCCCGGCTCGCCCGCGAGCAGCGCCCCGACGACGGCCGCCGCCCACCGCGCCCGGCCTTTCGCCCGGGCGCGGACCTGACGGGGGCGGGCCGTGCGCTGCCCGGCCCGCCACCCGGGAACAGCTCCTCTACAGCGGCTGCCGCAGCCCAGTGCCCGCTCATGGGGAGTTCGTCCCTTGCCCCGCCCCGTCGAGCCCGGCCCGTCGCCCGACCGGGCGGGCGCTCTGGTGGTGCGGGCGGACCTGTGTTCCCATCGGCGAGGGGTGGGAGGGAGCCCGCCACAAGCGAGAGGGGTCGCGTTTCCCATGGACGAGCAGCCGTTCCGCACCGTCGAGCCGGCCGACGCCGAGGCCCTCCCGGTCGTGATCGCACCGGACGGCGCCATCGTGCGCCCGCTGCTGGCGCTGGACGGGCTGGGCAGCCTCGCCGTCTTCGAGCTCGCGCCGGGCGCCGTGACCCGGGCGGTGTCGCACGCCACCGTGCAGGAGCTCTGGCACGTCACCGACGGCCGTGGGCGGCTCTGGCGTCGGCAGTCCGGCCGGGAGGAGGTCGTCGAGCTGAGTGCGGGGACGTCGGTCTCGGTGCCGCTGGGGACGGCCTTCCAGTTCCGCGCTGACGAGGACGGCCCCGGCCCGCTGCGGATCGTCGCCATCACCATGCCGCCGTGGCCGGACGGCTCCTCCACCGAGGCCCGCCCCGAGCAGGGAGCCTGGCACCCGACGGTCGAGTGAAACAGGGGAGCACGAGTGAACGGCCGGCGCCCCGCATCGTGGCGGGGCACCGGCCGTCGTCGGGGCGGGCGTCAGAGCGGGAGGGCCAGCTCCTGGCCGGGCTGGATGAGGTCCGGGTCGCCACCGAGCGCGGCGCGGTTCCGCTCGTACAGCGCGGGCCAGCCGCCGGGGAGGCGGAGCAGCTCGGCGATGGTGTCCAGGGTGTCGCCCTCGCGCACCGTCCAGCTGGTGGCCGACCCGGCCGGCGGCGGTGCGGGGTGGGTCGCGGCAGCGGCCGTCGCGCCCGTCGCGGCCTCCGCGACGACGGGTTCCCGTTCGCCGTCGCGGTCGGCCCGGGCGCCGCAGACCGGCCACGGGGTGAGCCCGCGCTGGTCGGCCAGGGCACGGGCGACGGCGATCTGCTCGTCGCGGTCGGCCAGGTCGGCGCGGGGCGCGTAGACGAGGCCGCCGCTCTCCTCCCAGGTCGGCTGGTCGAACTGGAGGCCGCCGAAGTAGCCGTTGCCGGTGTTGATGTGCCAGTCCCCGCTGCTCTCGCAGGCGGCCACCCGCTCCCAGTCGATCACGGCCCCCCGGCCGGTGCCCGTCCCGCCTCCCGGACCCGGTGGCGCGGCGTGCGCCGCGGGTGCGGCGAGGACGGCGGCCAGGGTGCACACGGCGGCGGGGAGCAGGCGGCGCAGTTGCGCGGTGGGGGGCATCGGCGGCTCTCAGGTGCGGGGACGGGGGCGTGCGCCGCTCGGGAGGGGCGCGTTCCCACCGACGCACGCCGGGGCGGCCGGACCGCCGCCGACACGTCGGACGGGTCACCCGCCCGGCTCCGCGCCACCACCCGGCCGGCCCTCGCCCGTCGCTCGACGGTGCCCCGTAGGTCGGGTCATCGGGGCCGGGACCCCGACAACGCCGCGCAGCGGGTCGAACGTGTGCGAACCCAGGCGCGCTCCCAGTCCTGGCGGACACGGCCTCGGAAACGCCCCCGGCACGCCCCCGAGGCCCGTCGCGGGGCCCGCTTCCGGGCATGCGTCGGCCCTCCGGCGCGAACGCCGGAGGGCCGGGGGAACAACGGAGCGACAGCGGGCGCGGTCAGGCCTGGCCGAGCTCGGTCAGGCCGGAGAACCGCAGGTCAGCGACCGGACCGCGACTCGCGCTCGGCGGCCGCGGCGGCCTGCTGGCGCCGCTTGTCCTCCTTCTCGTGCTTCTCCTTGACGCGCGTGGCCTCGTTGCGGACCTCCACCTGGATGGTGCGCTCACGCTTGAGCCAGTCCGGGTTCTCCTCGCGCAGGGCGTCGATCTGCTCGGTGGTGAGCGCCTCGGTGATGCCGTTGCGCGCCAGGCCCGAGGCCGACACGCCGAGGCGGGCGGCGACCACGGAACGCGGGTGCGGGCCGTTGCGGCGCAGGTCCTGGAGCCACTGCGGCGGCTCGGTCTGCAGGGCGGTGAGCTCCTCGCGGGAGATCACGCCCGACTGGAAGTCGGCAGGGGTGGCGCCGAGGTAGACCCCGAGCTTCTTCGCCGCCGTCGCCGGCTTCATGGTCTGCGTGGTCTTCTGCTTGAGCGATGTCATGGTCACCAGGGTAAGCGAGCGGCCGACGCCCGCTGTCACGGTCGGTAGCCTAGGGCGGGTGACAGAGATGCAGGTGACACCCTCGTTCCGGCTGGCGTACGTCCCGGGCGTGACTCCCGGGAAGTGGGCGCGCGTCTGGGCGGAGCGGCTCCCGGACGTTCCGCTCGCCCTGATCGCGGTCGCCGCCGCCGAGGGGGAACCGACGCTGCGGGCGGGCGACGCGGACGCCGGACTGGTGCGACTCCCGGTCGACCGCACCGGGTTGAGCGCGATCCCGCTGTACACCGAGACGACGGTGGTGCTGTTCCCGAAGGACCACTGGCTGGCGGCGGCCGAGGAGGTCGTCCTCGACGACCTCGCCGACGACGTGGTCTTCCACCCGCTGGACGACACCCTCGGCTGGGAGCGGCTGCCCGGGCGGCCGGCCATCGAGCGGCCGGCGACGACGGAGGACGCGATCGAACTGGTGGCCGCCGGGGTGGGGGTGCTGCTCGTCCCGCAGTCGCTGGCGCGCCTGCACCACCGGCGCGACCTCACCTTCCGGCCGATGACGGACGCCCCGCAGTCGCAGGTCGCGCTGGCCTGGCCGGAGGAGCAGACCACCGACCTGGTGGAGGAGTTCATCGGGATCGTCCGGGGCCGGACGGTCAACAGCTCGCGCGGGCGGGGACAGACCCCGCCGGCTCCGGCCGCCGCGAAGGGCGCTGCCAAGGGTGCCGCGAAGGGCACCGGCAAGCCGGGTGCCGGTGGAGGCAAGGCGGGGGCCGGCCGGACGGGCGCCGGCGTTGCCGGCCGCGTCGGTGTGGGCGTCCGGGCGGTTGCGGGAGGCCAGCGCGTCCTCCGGCAGGGGCAGCTCGGGGCAGTCCTTCCAGAGC
>NZ_JBFBDO010000055.1:0-55155 GCF_040683335.1 Kitasatospora sp. NPDC093806 | reverse complement strand
CCGACGCCCGCCCGGCGCGCCTGACGACGGTGCTGCGCCCGCACCGCGTGCGGCTGCGGCCGCTCGCCCGCCGGCCGTCCGGCGGCTGAGGCAGCGGCGCGGCAGGGGTCTGGACACCGACCCGCAGGGTGGTCCAGTGTTCACCTCCATGACGCTCCCGCTCCCTCCGCACGGTCCTGACGGCGCGCGTTCCGCGCTCTTCGAGGCGGTCGCCGCGGTCGGCGACGAGGCGGCCGCGCTCCTCGCCGGCTGCCGCGGCGACACCCCGATCCCGGGTGCGGAGTGGACGGTCGCCGAGGCCGCCGCGCACCTGGCGATGGCCAACGAGCTGATGGCCGCGCTGGCGGTGGGGGAGGACCGACCGTACGGGGACGGCACGCCGGGCTCGCTGGCGGCGGCGAACGAGGTCTCGCTGGCCGACTGGCCCGAGCGGGACCCGGCCGTCCTCGCTGGGGACATCGCCCGACAGGCGCGCCGGTTCACCAGGGCGGCCGCCGC
Organism: Kitasatospora sp. NPDC093806; assembly: GCF_040683335.1. Lineage (NCBI taxonomy): Bacteria > Bacillati > Actinomycetota > Actinomycetes > Kitasatosporales > Streptomycetaceae > Kitasatospora > Kitasatospora sp. NPDC093806. The sequence continues at coordinate 54,657 of NZ_JBFBDO010000055.1, read as the reverse complement.
CCGCGCCGGCGCCGAGCCGGTGACGACCCCGCTCGGCCCGATGGACCTGGACACCCTCGGCGCCTACCTGCTGACCCACATGCTCGGCCACCTCTACGACATCGCCGTCGCGCTGGGGCGACCGCACCCGATCGACCGGCGGCGGGTCGGGCTGACCATGCCGTTCCTGCGGGCGGCGATGCCACGGGTGGTGGACACCCGCGCCGCCGCCGGCCACACAGCCTGCTACCGGCTCCGGGTCCGCGGCCTGGGCGGCTTCGCGGTGACGTTCACGGACGGCGCCGCCGTGGTCGACCAGGACCCGCCGCGCCGCCCGGACTGCACCATCCTCACCGAACCGGTCACCTTCCTCCTGATCGCCCTGGGCCGCTGCGACGCCACCACCGCCCTCACCCGCGCCAAGGTCCTCGCCTGGGGCCGCCGCCCCTGGCTGGCCCTGACCTTCCCCACCCTCTTCACCGCCCCCTGAGCCCGGCTGTCCGGCACCCGGTACCCTCTCGACACGAATCGATCGACTCGACGGGGTGTCATGACCGGGGGCGGGACTGTGGACGAGCGCGGCGGGCGAGCGACGGCGGAGCCGGTGGCAGGAGGGGGCCCGGCACCCGAGGCAGGGGCGGCCGGACGGCCCCGCTGGTCGCCACGCAGGCGGCGGACCCTCGCGCTCGGACTCCTCGCGTCGGCCGTGCTGCTCGTCGCGCTGACGTACGCGGGGGCGCGGGCGAGCCAGGACGGCGGGCTGGTGGTGGTGATCGAGGCCTGCTATCACCCGCTGCCGTTCGGCGCCCTGGTCGTGGTGCTACTCGTCCTCGCGATCCTGATCGGGATCCGCTCCTGGCTGATCAGGGCGCAGCTGCTGGTCCCGCTCCTCGCCGGCGCGCTGTTGGCGGCGCCCTTCGGGCTGCTGATGTTTGGCAGCATGCCGAGGAAGACGGCGGACCGGCCTGCCCCGGACGGTGCGGACCGCAGCCTGGTGATCCACGAGGGCAGCGCGATGATCGATCCGCTGTGGTGGGTCTCGGTGGACGAGGGATCCGGGCTGACCGCGCGGCGGTGGCCGGTCGGCTACTTCAACGGCGACGCCGTCGACAACGCGCTGACCTCGGCGGAGTGGGACGGTCCGGACCGGATCAGGCTGACCACCGGGGGCGGTGAGGTGTTCGTCGTCGACCTCGACCCGGAGAGCGGCCGCCCGGACCGTCGGGTGAGCGCGGGCTGACCCTGAGTGGCCATGGGTGACCGACCTCGGCGGCCGCCGGTCCGGCGTGGCGGGGAGGGGTGGTTCGTCTACGGGTCTACTGTGCTGGGCGACCCGCAAAGGCTCTTCTCGGACTCTTCTCGGAGGACAACGGTGGCCCTGCCCGCTTTCGATCATTCGACGACCCGTTACTCGCTCTCCCACGCCTACTGGATGGCGCGCGCGGCGGGCCTGGCCGGCCTGGACCGGGGGGCGCTGGAGAAGGAGGCGAGGGACTGGGGCTTCGACGAGGTCAGGCACTTCGAGTCGACGCACGCGATGCCGTTCCCGATCGAGGACACCCAGGCGTACGTGATGGCGAGCGATCGCATGATCGTCACCGGGTTCCGGGGCACCGAGGTGCTGAAGATCTACGACTGGCTCACCGATGTGAACACCCCGCCCGTGCCCGGCCCGGCCGACAAGGGGTTCGTGCACTACGGGTTCCACCAGGCGTTGCGGTCGGTCTACCCCGGGATCCGCGACACCGTGAAGGAGCTGCGCACCGAGGGCCAGACCGTCTGGTTCACCGGACACAGCCTCGGCGGCGCGCTGGCGATGCTGGCCGGGAGCACATTCTACTTCGAGGAGCCGCGGCTCCTGCCGGACGGCGTCTACACCTTCGGGCAGCCCCGCACCTGCGAGCGCCTGCTCGCGGGCGCCCACAACGCGGCGTTCCGGCAGCGCTGCTACCGCTTCGTCAACAACAACGACATCGTCCCGCACCTGCCGCCCGGGCCGTTCTTCACCCATGTCGAGGCGCTGCGCTACTTCGACGCCGACGGGGGCCTGCACGAGGCGATGCCGCTGGCGGCGCGGCTGCGGGACGGGGCGAAGGGGGTGAGCGCCGACCTGTTCGCGCCCGAGACCGACGCCGTCAAGGACCACCACCTGCCGAACTACCTCGCCGCGTTCGAGAAGAACCTGGCGCGAGCCCGCTGAGTCCGGCCAGGTGGGGGGCTCAGCGGGGCAGCAGGCCGGCCACGGCGTCGGTGAAGGCCTCGGGGGCCTCCTGGGGGGCGTTGTGGCCGATGCCCGGGAGGAGGCGGTGCTCGTACGGGCCGGTGAAGCAGTCGCGGTCCTCGGCGGCGCTCGGGCCGGCGATCCCGTCGGCGCCGCTCTCCAGCACCACGGTGGGGACGGAGATCGGCGGCTGGGCGGCGATGAGGTCCTCCAGCTCCTGGTAGCGGGGGTCGCCCTCGGCCAGGCCGAAGCGGTGCCGGTAGGAGTGGATCACCACGTCGACGAAGTCGGGGTTGTGCAGGCTCGCCGCGCTGGCGGCGAAGGCCGCGCCCGCCCCGGCCCAGGTGGGCGACCAGGTGCGCCAGAGCAGTTCGCACAGCTCTTCGCGGTTGCGCCGGAGGCCGGTGCGGCCGCGCTCGGAGTGGAAGTAGTACTGGTACCAGTAGTCGCGCTCCCACGCCGGGGCGGCGGGCTCCCCGGCGTGGGCGAGGTCCTGGACGTTGTAGCCGTCGACCGTGACCAGGCCGCGCACGCGCTCGGGGCGCAGGGCGGCGGCGATGCACGCGGCCCGGCCGCCCCAGTCGTAGCCCGCGAGGACGGCGGCGTCGATCTCCAGCGCGTCCATGAAGTCGAACACGTCCTGGGCGAGCGCCGCCTGCTGTCCGGAGCGGAGCGTGGCGTCGTCCCGGAACCGGGTCGGTCCGAAGCCGCGCAGGTACGGGGCGAGCACCCGGGCGCCGCGGTCGGCGAGCCCCGGCGCGACGTCGTCGTACGCCCGCACGTCGTAGGGGAATCCGTGGAGCAGGATCACGGGCGTGCCGTCGGGTGCGCCGACGTGCTCGTAGGCGATGTCGAGCACCGGGGTCGCGACCCGTCCTGATGATGAGAAGGCCATCGCGCGATCATGGCACGCTCCCGCGCCGAACTCCCGTGAATTCCGGGGGGATCAGGTGCTCGGGCCGGACCGCAGCAGCAGCGGCCACGGTTCGGGGCGGGCCAGCGCGAGGCGGGGCTTGCGCTCCGCCCAGTGGCGGACGGAGGCGGCCATCGCCGCGGCCGGATCGCTCACCGTCCAGGTGGGTTCGAAGGGCCGGGTCATGCTGGTGTAGCTCTGGAACATCGCGAGCAGCTTGACCGCCTGGTTCTGGACCGGCGAGAGGTACTGCTCGGCGAGCGGGAGGAAGAACCGGTTCCAGCTGTCGGTCGACACCAGGGGCGGCCGCTCGATCGGGCCGACGCCGTGGGCCGTCCGGAACTCGTTGAGGGTGCCGCAGACGACGTCGAGCAGGGTGTCGAGGGTCAGGCTGCCGGGCCCGCCGGCGATCACCTCGGTCCTGGGCCGCTCCGGGGCGGCGCCGAGCACGGCGGCGGCGAGCACCGTCGCGACGTCGTCCACCGGGCCGATCTCCGCGTACCCGGCGAGGTCGCCGACCACGACCGCGGCCGTCCCGGACACCAGCGCCTGGAACAGCGTGTAGGGCCCGGAGAAGCGGGCGATCTCCCCGCTGCCCCGCCGGCCGACCACCAACGGCGGACGGACCAGGGTCAGCGGACCGGGGTGCTCCTGTCGGGCGATCTCCTCGCAGCGGGCCTTGGACCACTCGTAGCCGTTGCGGTAGCCCTCGAACTGGGCGCCGCGCAGGTCCTCCGGGTTGCGGACGCCGCCGACGTACGCGGTCGAGACCTGGACGAGGTGGGTGTCGCGGTCGGCGAGGGCGAGGACGGCCCGCAGCGGATCGATGTTGGCGGCGACCGCCTCCTCCCGGCGGAGGGTCCAGCGGGTGCTGGCCGCCGCGTGCACGATCACGTCCCAGTGCCCGGCCAGTTCGGCGGGCGGCGGCTCGGCGCCCATCCGCCACCGCACCACCGCGTCGCCCCGCCGGGCCACCGGGACGAGCGTGTGGCCGCGCGCGGCGGGGGCGTCGCGCAGGTGTCGGACGAGCTCGGTGCCGACCACTCCGGTCGCGCCGGTGACCAGGACGCGCATGGCTGCTCCACGGAAGGGGGGATGGGGAAAGGAGGGAGGAGAGAGATGCTCACGGCGGGGCGAGCACCAGGCAGGCGTTCTGCCCGCCGAAGCCGAAGGAGTTGGACAGCACCGGCGCGGGCGCGATCGTGCGCGCCGCGCCGCGCACCAGGTCCGCCCAGTCCGCCTCCGGGCTGCTGCGGAGGTTGGCGACCGGCGGCACCACGCCGCGCGCCGCGCAGAGCAGGGCGAGCGCCGCCTCCAGGGCGCCGGCAGCGCCGATGAGGTGGCCGGTGACCCCCTTGACCGCCGTGACCGGCGGCGACTGCCCGTCGAAGCACCGGTCGATCGCCCGGGCCTCGGCGCGGTCGCCGGGCACCGTCGACGTCCCGTGCGCGCTGACGTGGCCGATGTCCGCCGGGGTCAGCCCGGCGTCGGCGAGGGCCTGCCGCATGCACCGCGCGGCCACCGCGCCGTCCTCGTGCGGGGCCACGATGTGGAAGGCGTCGCAGTTCTCGGCGTAGCCGGCGATCTCGCCGTGGACGACGGCGCCGCGCGCCCGGGCCGCGTCCAGCCGTTCGAGCACCAGGACGGCCGCGCCCTCGCCCATCACGAAGCCGTCCCGGTCGGCGTCGAACGGGCGGCTGGCCCGCGCCGGGTCGTCGTTCCTGGTGGACAGAGCCCGCATCTTGGCGAAGGAGCCCATCACCACCGTGCTGACGCCCGCGTCGACGCCGCCGGCCACCGCCACGTCCAGCTCGCCGTGGCGGATCCGGCGGGCGGCCTCGCCGAGTGCGGTGCCGCCGCTCGCGCAGGCACTGGAGTAGGTCGTGCAGGTGCCCTGGAAGCCGTAGCGCAGGGCGAGCCGGCAGGCGGGGGAGTTGGCCATGGTCCGGGGCACCGTGTGCACCGGCAGGTCGCGGGGCCGGGAGACATAGCCGGCCGTGGCGTCCTCCATGCTGGACAGGCCGCCGATCCCGGTGCCGATCTGCACGCCGACCCGGTCGGCCGGCTGGTCGGCGGGGAGCCGGGCGTCGGCCAGCGCGTCCGCGGCGGCGCAGAGCAGCAGCTGGGCCGGTCGGTCCATCTGGCGCGCCTCGCGCAGGCTCAGGTAGCCGTCGAGGTCGAACGGCGGTACCAGGCAGGCGAAGTGGACCGGGACGTCCGCCTCGACCAGCCGTTCCACCCGGCCGGCCACCGACCGGGCGGTCAGCAGCGCGGCGAACACCTCCTCGATCCCGTGGCCCGCGGGTGACTTGACGCCGATCCCGGTGACGGCGACCCGGTGCCCGCCCGAAGGGTGCCGGTCCGACCCGCGCCCGCCCGAGGATTCGCGGCCGCTCATACGGGGCGGTCCAGCCGGAGGCGCAGCAGGTCGATGGCGTGGCCGACGTCCCGGGCCCGGGTCAGGTCGTCCGGCTCGATCCGCAGCCGCAGCACCCGCTCCAGCCGGGCGCCGATCTCCATCAGCTCCAGGCTGTCGATCCCGCAGTCCTCCATCAGGTTGGTGTGCTCCCGCACGTCGGCCGGGTCCGTGCCGAGGACGTCGGAGATGACCGTTCTGACCGTCACGGCCAGTTCCTCCCGGGTGGGCATGTCCTCGCTCCTTCCGCCGCGTCGGGCGGCGTCCGCGCCGGTCGTGGTCACCCGGCGCCTCCTTGTCGCAGGGTCCGCGCGGTCGCGGCGAGCGCGGTGTCGAGCAGCGCGGCCGCCTCCGCCAGGTCGGCCGGCGTGCAGACCAGCGGCGGCAGCAGCCGGACGGTGGTGGGGCGGCCGAGGCAGGGCGACACCAGCAGTCCGGCGCCGGCCAGTTCGACCACCACGGAGCCGGCGGCGTGCGGGGAGACGCAGTCGACGCCCCGGAGCAGGCCGCGGCCGCGCACCGCCCGCACGACCTCCGGGTGGCGGGCCCGCAGCCCGGCCAGCAGTTCGTCCAGCCGCTCGGACAACCACCGGCCGTGCTCGGCGAGTCGCTCGATCGCGGTGAGGGCGGCGGGGACCGCGGCGCAGCTCAATGGGTGGCCGCCGAAGGTCGCCGAGTGCAGGAACGGATCGGCGGCCAGCGGCGCGTACAGCCGCTCGGTGCAGAGCATGGCCGACAGCGGGACGATGCCGCCGCCCAGCGGTTTGCCGAACAGCACCGCGTCGACGGGCAGCCCGTCGGCGAGCGCGACCGAGCGCTCCCCGCAGCGGCGCAGCCCGCACTGGATCTCGTCGGCGATCACGAAGCCGCCGTGTCTCGCCGCGTCCTCGCACCACCGGCGCAGCACCTCGGTGGACAGCGGCACGGCGCCGTTCTCGCCCTGCACGGGTTCGAGGACGACGGCGGCCACCTCGCCGCGGGCGAGTTCGCGCCGCAGTGCCCGCGGGTCGTCGGCGTCGAGGTGGGCGACGTCGACGGCGCAGCCGAGCAGGCCGGTCCGGTAGAGCGGACTGTGCGTCAGCGCGAGCGCGCCGAGCGACTTGCCGTGGAATCCGCCGCGCACCGCCAGCACCCGTTCGCGACCGGTGGCCAGCCGGGCCAGCTTGACCGCGACCTCGACCACGTCGGCCCCGTTGAGGCCGAAGTAGACCTTCGGGAGCACGTCGCCCAGGTAGCCGCTCAGACAGGCGGCGGCCTCGGCGGCGACCGGGTTGGCCAGGCTGCGGGTGGCGGTCGGCATGGCGTCGAGCTGGTGGCGGACCGCCTCGGCCACCGCCGGGTGGCGGTGGCCGAGCAGGGTGACGGCGTAGGAGCCGAAGTCCAGCGCGGTGCGGCCGTCGGAGAGCGTCACCCGGCAGCCCTCGGCGGCCGTCTCGACGGCGCCCCGCCCGGCGAAGCCGCCGGTCAGCGCGAGCTTGGGGGAGGAGTGGCGGCGCAGCCGGTCGAAGACGGCGACGGCGTCCGCGGGACCGGCGGCCGTCGGCGTCCTCACCGCGCCGCCCGCTGGAGCAGCAGCCGCTCTTCGAGGGCGCCGAGCATCTGGGCCGCGCTCTCCCGGAAGGCGTCCGCCGCCACGGGGTCGAGCATCTCCGCGAGCAGCGGGATGCCGAGGTCGAAGTCGACGTGCAGGGCCACCGTGCTGCCGCCGTCCGGTCCGGCCGTCACGGCCCAGTGGCCGACCAGCCGCCCGAGGTCTCCGCTGATCTGCTCGAAGTCGAACCGGCGGGCGGCGTGGTCGATCAGCTCGGCCTCGGTCCAGCGCAGGACGGAGCCCTTGAGCCGGACCGACCAGGCGGTGGTGCGGTGCCGCTCGTCGGGCTGGTCGACGATCTCGACCGAGTCGACGCTCGTCATGAAGCCGGGGTAGCCGAGGACGTCCACCACCACGGGCCAGGCCTCCTCGGGGGCCACGGCGATGGGCAACTCCACTTCAACGCGGGGCACGGGGCGGCCTCTCTTCACGTCGGTTCGGGTGGGGATCTGTCGGGTGCGGCGTCATCGGGTGGGGGTTCGCCGGGCCGTGCGGGCCGAGGGCCTCGGCGAGCGCGGCGGTCAGGGCCGGCGGGAGCACCCGCCGGAGCACGGCCCGGGGCAGCGGCCGGACGTGGGTCATCGCGTACCACTGCTCGACCAGCGCACAGCCCAGCTCCACCTTCGGGACGTAGGCGGTCTGGGCGAAGCGGATGTGCCGGCAGCCGTCGGCCAGGGCCAGCCGGACGGCGGCGTAGTGCAGGTTGTGGTAGAGCGCGGCCTCGTGGGCGAGGCGGTAGTCCAGGCCGATCCGGGCACCGGTGGCGCCCGCGCCCGCGAACAGGCAGAGCAGGAAGCCGACCGCCCGGTCCCCCTCGAAGCAGACCACCAGCCGCCGGCGCAGGCCCTCCCCGTCCGCCACCGCCGCCAGGAACGCGTGGTCGAGCACGTCCAGGGTCTGGTCGGCCCGCTCCATCACCTGCCGGTAGAGGGCGAGCAGTTGCGGGAGCAGGTGGCCGAACTCGTCCAGGACGTCGATCCGGAGCCCGGGGCGGGCCGCGAACCGGCGGAGCTTGGCCCGGGCGTTGCGCCGCGGCTTGGCCGGCAGTGCGGCCAGGTACTCCTCGAACGAGGCCGCGTCCAGGCCGAGTTCGGTGTCGGGCAGGCTCGGCACCAGGAAGAAGCCGGCCGCCGTCAGCGCCGCGCGCAGGGGGGCGAGGTCGGCTGCCGCGAAGTCCTTGAACACCACGGTGCCCAGCCGCTCGCGCCGCGCGAACTCGAGGACCGCCGCCACCAGCAGCCGGGCGGCCGGCGCGCCGCGCGGGCCGGCCGCCAGGACGTGGCCCTGGCCGAGCAGGTTCCCGCAGAACAGCATCGGCACCCGGAGCAGCCGGGGCGCCAGCCTGCGCACCGGGGCGAGCAGCCGCCGCTCGCGCGGGCCGACGACCCGGTCGAGCATCAGGTCGCGGAACAGGCAGAGCGGCAGCACCGCCACCGGCTCCCCGGCCCGGCGCAGCACCAGGTAGGCGTAGCCCTCCGGCCCGATCCGGCTGCGCTCCAGGGCGGTGAAGACGCCCCGGGACCACATCGGGTCGTCCGCGGGCGCGAGCCGCTCCCACAAGCCGGCCGGCAACTCCTCGACGCTGCGCAGCACTTCCACCCGGTGGCGGTCCTCCTCCCGGTGGCGGTCCCGCACCCGGGGCGTGCCCGGCGGCTCCGTCGGCTGGTCCACCGCCTCAGCCGATCCGCAGGGCGCGGCCGTCCAGGAACTCCCGCAGCGGGCGGGCCATCCTGGTGCGGGCCGGCGGATGGAAGGTCAGGCCGACGGCGGCCGAGGCGAGGTAGGAGCCCTCCGGCGAGCCGATGAACGCCATCCCGCCCAGGGCCGCCAGGCACGCCTTGGTGGCGCGGGCGATCGCGTCCTGGGCGGCGTACCGCGCGGTCAGCGCCTGGACCAGCAGCGCCTCGTCCCACTCCTCGTGCGCCATCGCGCGGGCGACGGCCTCCACGGCGAGCATCGCGGCCTCGACCGGGACGAGGTAGGGCGTCGGATCGTCCTCGCCGCCGCCCGGGCGGCGCAGGGTCCGCTCGACCAGCGCGCTGGCCATCCCGAGGTAGCCGGCGGTCAGCAGCACCTCGAACCAGAGGAAGCCCGCGACGTTCAGCGCGTCCGGCACCGCGTCGGCGGTGACGTCGGTCGGCACCACCATGTCCGGGTGCAGTTCGACGTCGGTGAGGAGCACCTCGTCGCTCTCGGCGCCGGCCAGGATGGGCGTGCCCCAGAACGGGCGGACCGTGACGCCCGGGGTGGCCGCCGGGATCAGCGCGACGGCGAGGCGCTCGACGCCGTCCGCGCCGGTGAGCGCGACGGAGGCGGTGAGCAGGTCCATCGAGCGGGACAGGCTGCACGGCATCTTGCGGCCGTTCAGCACGATCCGGTCGCCGCGCCGGGCGGCGGTGAGGTGCGGGGTGAGGATGTTCTGGCCGGGCCGGCCCTCGGCGAAGGCGGAGGCCACCAGCATCCGGTCCGTGGCGATGGCGGCCAGCAGCGGGCCCGCCGGGCCGCCGCCGTACTCCGCGGCCGCCACCAGGCCGGCGATCGAGAAGTGGTGCATGGTGGTGGCGACCGCGAGCGAGGGGCAGCGGGCGCCGACCGCGCGCTGCACCCGGACGGCCTGCAGCGCGCTCGCGCCGGCGCCGGAGTGGGCCGCGGGGACCAGCAGTCCGGGGCCGCCGGCGCGCTTGAACTCCTCGATGGCCGGGCTGGGCGTGCGCTCCAGCACCTCCAGCGGGTAGCGGGTGAGCGCGCGGTCCAACCCGGGCATGAGCGTGTCGAGTTCGGCGCGTTCACGGTGCAGGAAGTTCACGGGCGGGTCCTCGGGGGAGTGGCGGCGGCGTCCGGCGCGGGTGGCCGGACCGGGTGGGACGCGGTCACCGGCCGGTGGTGGCGAGGGGCAGTTCGTCGAACGAGCGCAGGCAGGCCGACGGGCGCCGCACTCCCGGTCCGGCGAGGCGGAGTCCGGGGAACCGGGCCAGCAGCCGGCCCAGCAACGCGACCGCCTCCAGCCGGGCCAGTGCCGCGCCGAAGCAGTAGTGCGGACCGGCGCCGAAGCTGAGCACCCGGACGTCCGGGCGCCGGACCAGGAACGCGTCCGGGTCGGGGTACCGGAGCGGATCGCGGTTGGCGGCGCCGAGCACGGTGGTCACGCTGCCCCCGGCCGGGACGGTCACCCCGGCCACCTCGGTGGTGTGCACCGCGAGCCGCTCGGTCATCAGCACCGGCCCGTCCCAGCGCAGTGACTCCTCGACCGCGCCGGGCAGCAGGGCCGGGTCGGTCCGCAGCAGCGCCGCCTGGTCGGGGTGGGTCAGCAGCGCGAACACCGTGAGCCCGAGCAGCCCGGCGGTGGTCTCGAACCCGGCGACGAAGAGCAGCAGGAGCAGGTCCGCCAGCTCGTGCTCGGCGACCGGCGCCCGCTCGGCGGCGGCCTCGGCGAGCAGGGTGGAGGCCAGGTCCCCGGCCGGGCGGGCCCGCCGCTCGCGCAGCAGCGCGGCGAAGTACTCGCGCAGCGCGGTCACCGCCGCGTCGGCCCGTCGCCAGTCCGCCGCGGAGCGCACCGGCTCCAGCAGCCGGGCGGCGTCCTGCCCGAGGCGGTGGAACTGCTCCTGGTCCGCCCGGGGGACCCCGATCAGCCCGCCCACCACGGCGACCGGCAGCGGATAGCCCACCAGCGCCTGGAAGTCCGCCGCGCCGCCGTCCGAGGTGGCGTCGGCGAAGCGGTCGAGCAGTTCGTCGGCGGTCCGCTCCACGTCGGCCGACAGCTCGGCGATCCGCCCGCGACCGAACGCCCCGGCCAGCGGCCGCCGGAGCCGGTCGTGGGCGGCGCCGTTGGTGCCGAGCAGGGAGGCGTAGAAGAAGTCCGCCGCCGGGCGGTCCAGCCACTCGGGGCGTTCCCGCACCAGCCACTCCCGGTCCGGCACCGCGAAGGAGGGGCCGGACAGGACGGCCTGGCAGTCGGCGTACCTGGTCAGGAAGCGGGTGTCCAGCGGCTCGTGGTGGTGGACCGGAGCCGCGTCGCGCAGCGCCGCGAGGGGGGTGTAGGGGTCGTCCCGGGAGTCGGGGGCGAGGGCCGACAGCAGGATCCCGTCGGCGTCCACCGCATCGTCCACCGCACCGTTCAAGGGTCTTACCCGCCTTCAACCAGCCGCTACGCACGCCATGCCGGTCGGACCGATGCGCGGACTCCGAGCCGTTCGCAGCGACCGTACCCGGGAACGCGTCGTACACGTGCCGTCGACACGGTCGACCGGCTGACGCATTTTCCGATCGCTGTCGGCAGCCGCAATGTGACGACCAGTCACCGAAATGACGGGCGTGGCGGACGTCTGTTTTCAGCCACGGGCGCGGCCGTGCCGGCCTTCGGTCGGCCGCCCCGCGACGCCCTGACCTCCGCCGGAGGTGTCGGGGGTGGTGTGTCGGGCGGTTCCCGGGCCCACCGGCTCTTGCCACATCGGCCCGACTCGCTTTACGCTCCTGCAACAGAAGCCGGGGTCACGCGGAGTGCTTTGTCGGAACGCGGTCAGAAGCGCGGGAGCCGGCGACGGATCGATTCACGACCCCGGGTTGTCTGCTGTGGTGAAAATCTGGATCGGGCGCCGCTTTTGACGGGGGATCGGTGAATTTTTCATGCCTTTAAAGAATGAGTACGTTCTCCTGCTCGGGGCCGATCAGTATCTGCGTGAGCGCGCTTTCTCGGGGGCGAAGCAGGCGGTCGATCTCCCGGTCTGGGCGGCCACGGAGGACCCCGTCCGCAAGCGGAACCGTACCTTCGACCACATGCTGGCCGCGGACCCCAAGGACGCGGACGCCCTGCTCGGGGCCATCCGCGCGGAGGCCGCGCACGGCCGGCACCCCCGGATCGTGGTCCCGCTCAACGACTGGACGGTGGACTCGGCGAACGCCGTCAACCGCGCCCTGGGCCTGGGCGGCCTGGACGCCACGACGGTGACCAACGCCCGCAACAAGCACGCCATGAAGGAGGCCCTGCTGGCCGCCGGCGTGCGGACCCCGCGGTCCCGGCTGGTCGAGTCCGAGCAGGAGCTGCTGGCGGCCGTCGAGGAGCTCGGGCTGCCGGTGGTCATCAAGCCGTACGACTTCGGCGGCAGCGGCGGGGTCGTGCTGGCCACCACCCGCGAGGAGGCGCTCGCCGGTCTCGCGGAGTCCAAGGGCGTCATCGCCCAGTACGGCGAGGCCTTCAACATCCTCGGCGACAAGTACCTGGTCGAGCAGATGGTCGACTCCGACGACGAGGTGTCCGTCGAGGTGCTGTGCGGCGCCGGCCGGGCCCGGGTGCTCGCGGTGACCGAGAAGTACCTGTCGCCCCGCCCGTGGTTCGCCGAGCTCGCGCACCTGGTGCCCAGCCACCGCACCGGCGACCGGGAGCTGACCGAGCTGGCCGAGGCGGCCTGCACCGCGCTGGGCATCGACCGCGGCCTCGCCCACGTCGAGATCAAGTTCGGCGCGGACGGCGCGCCCTGGGTGATCGAGGTCGCGGCCCGGCCGGGCGGCGACGGGATCATGGACCAGGTCGAGCGGGCCTACGCGCTCAACCCCTACGCGCTGCACATCGGTTCGTACCTCGGCACCGACCTCCTGGACGTCGCGGCCGCCGCGGTGCCCACCCGGACCTCGGCGATCGCGTTCCTCAAGGCCGCCCCGGGCCGGATCGAGGACGTCCTGGACGGGAAGCCGCTGCCGCCCGAGGTGCGGACGATCAACATCAGCGCCAAGCCCGGCGACGTCTCCCAGGCCGCCAAGAACTGGAGCACCAGGGAGGGCCTGATCGAGCTCGAATGGGACGAGCTGTTCGGCGCCAAGACCGACCTGCCGGTGACGACGGCCCGGGACCTGGCCGACCAGATCTTCGTGATGGGTGAGGCAGCCGGCTAATGAAGCGGTACGCGCTCTACTCCGGGTTCTACCGATTCTTCAACGGAGTAGTGCTACTGCTCCTGAACTGGCACATCGCCTCGGCGCACGGCGGGGGCTACGACGCCCTCGCCGTCTCCACCACCCTCTCCTTCGTCCCCGCCGTCTTCGTCCCGCCGCTGATCCGCTTCCTGCCCGTCACCAGCGGGGCCAGGATGACCGCCGCGGGTCTCGCCGGAGTCGGCCTCAGCCTGCTGCTGATCGCGGCCGCCTGGTCCCACGTGCAGGCGGTGGTCGCGCTCAACTTCGTCCTGTGGATCTGCTTCTTCTTCCTGGAATCGGCCTGGGAGGTGTGGTTCAACGACGAGGCGGCCGGCTTCGACGGCCCCACCCTGCGCAAGCAGAGCTCGATGACGATGACCGTCAACCAGGTCGCCCTCATGGTCGGGCCGCTGTTCGCGCCGCTGTTCACCCGGGTGGTCCCGGCCGAGTGGGTGCTGGTCGGCTGCGCGGCGCTGTTCGTCGTCCTCGCGGTCCTGAGCCTGGGCGCGCACCGGACGGCGGCCGTCGCGGCGGAGACCCGGGCGGAGGCCGCCGCGGCGGACACCGGGGGCCTGCGGGTGCTCTACCTGCTCGCCTTCATGCTGGTCTGGCCGGTGCTCGGCACGTTCAACTTCATGCTGCCGCTGCAGGCCCTGGACCACGGCGGGAGCATGTTCACCGTCGGCGTCCTGGACATGCTGCTCGGCATCGGCATGGCCGTCGCCGGAACGTTCCTGCACCGCCTCACGGACACCCTGGACGTGCGGTGGCTGCTGGTGGGAGCCTCCGTCGCGGTGCCGGCGGCGATCGCGGTCTGGCTGCTGGTGCCGGCCTTCGGCGCGCCGCAGATGGTCGCCATCTTCGTGCTCGGCTGCGTCTTCGGCTCGCTGCGGGTCCTCCTCCGGGCGGAGGCGGCCGAGACCTTCTCGCCGCGCCAGGTCGGCGCGATCGTGGCCAACGCCAACGCCAGCTCGCTGGTGCTGCTGGCCGCGGTGCTGGCGGGCGGGCGGTACCTGTCCGAGCGGATCTGGCTGGCCCCGTTCGCCCTCACGCTCCTGCTCGTCCTCTCGTTCCACGGGATCCGCAAGGTCCGGAAGACCCCACTCTTATCGACCGAGGTGTCCGAATGACAGTGCTCACCGACTCCCGAGGCGTCCCGCAGCTCGTCGAACAGCCCGCGGACCTGGCGCTCGTCGAGGCCGCGACCGTGCAACTGGTCTCCATGAGACTGGACTACGACCGATGTCGGCCGTCCGCCGGGAACACCCCGCCCGTCCCGCTGCAGCTGATGCTCGCCGTCGACCTGCTGTGCAGCATGGAGCGCCCGGCGGTCACCGAGGCCGAGACGATCCGGGCCTCGCTCGCCGCGGCCGGCGCCGCCGAGCCGCGGACCGGGGCGGTGCTCGCCGCCCTCGGCGCCTGGACCGCCGGTGACCTCGCGACCGCCCGGGACGGCTTCCGGACCGTCGTCGACCGGTATCCCGGGGACGCCGTGTCGCTCTTCGCGGCGCATATGCTGGACTTCTTCCTCGGCGAGCTGTCCCAGGAGCTGCCGTGGATCACGGCGGCCATCGGGCACTTCGCGGCCGACGACCCGGTGATCGGCTACCTCTACGGCATCCACGCGTTCACGCTGGAGGAGAACGGTCTGATCGAGGCGGCGGTCGACCGCTGCCGGGCCGCGCTCGCGCTGAACCCCGACGACAACTACGCGATGCACGCGATGGTGCACTGCCTCTACGAGACGGGGCGGCACGCGGAGGGCGCCGGCTACATCCAGGAGTACATGCGCGGCCGGGCCAGCTCGACCCCGATGCGGATCCACATCTGGTGGCACTACGCGCTGTTCGAGCTCCTGGCGGACAACATCCAGGAGGTCCTGGCCTGCTACCGGATCGCCATCCGCCGCAAGACCTCGCTGCGCTCCGCCGAGGACCTGGACGCCGTCACCCTGCTGTGGCGGCTGGCCCTGATCAAGCCCTCGCTCGACCTCTCCGCCTACTGGCGGTCGCTCTTCCAGGACTGGGAGGCCTACCTGGAGGACAACTGGTACCTCTTCAACGACTTCCACGCGTACGTGACCTACTGCCAGGTGGGGGAGTACGGCCGGGCCGACGCCCTGCTGGAGGCGGTCCTGGCGCGTGGCGGGGGACTGCCCGAGGGGATGACCGACATCTTCCTCGGCTTCCGCTCCTTCACCACCGGCGACTACGCCGACGCCGCGGCCCGGCTGGCCCGCTCCTTCCCGCTCGCGACCGCGATGGGCGGCAGCAACGCCCAGCGTGACGTCATCGAGCTCACCGGGATCGAGGCCGCGATCCGGTCGCACAACTACGAGCTCGTCCAGCGGATCCGCGAATCCGGCCGGGTCTTCCGGCACCGGAGCCCCGTCCTCCAGCAGTACGAGGACCGGCTGGCGGCTCTGCGCACTTCCGACAACGACACCCAGGGGGTACTGAAATGAGCACCGACATGAGCCTCTACCGAGCGGTTCTCGCGGCCGATGGCGACGCGGCCGAGGGCCTGCACGCCGCCGAGCTGGCGCTGGCCGGCCGGGAGACCGTGTGGCAGCTGGACGGTTCGGGCGGATTCGCGGTCAAGGTGAGCGAGGGGCGCGCGGCGTTCTTCGTCTGCGAGAAGGCGGCCGCGCTGACCCTGGACGCGCTGCGCTCCTGTTGCGCGCCCTTCGGGGTCGGCGAGGCGGTCGAGTGCGACGACTCGCAGTACATCCTGGCGATCGGGCTCGTCGACGGCACCGTGCTGAAGACCGTGGGCGCGGCGGCGGCGGTCACCGCCTCGCCGGTGGAGTTCTCGCCCACCAGCGACGACGTGCGCAGCATCGTCGCCGAGATCGGCGACTACTACTTCGGCTACGAGGACCGCTACCGGACCGTCTACGAGAACGGCGCCGAGCTGTGGGAGTCGGCGGAGCCGAACGCCTCGCTCCGGCAGATGATGGACGCCCGCCCGGAGATCTTCGCCGGTCAGATCATCGACCTGGGCTGCGGTGAGGGCCGCGACTCGCTGTACCTGCTGGAGCAGGGCCACTCGGTGGTCTCGGTCGACGTGTCGCACTCGGCGCTGTCCCGGGCGCGCGAGCGGGCCACCGCCGCGAAGCTGGACGCCTCCGGGTTCGTCGAGCGCGACATCATCTACCTGCGCGGCTTCGAGGACGACAGCTTCGACCTCGCGATGAACATGGGCTGCCTGCACATGCTCGTCGACGAGGAGCAGCGCTCCCGGCACATCTCCCGGGTGTTCGACATCCTGCGCCCGGGCGGGCACTTCGTGGTGGACCACTGCGCGAGCGAGTGGGGGAAGGGCTTCTTCTCCATCCCGGACTACGACGGGGTCGCCGCCGACCTGGTGCCGGGCCGGGTGATCCCCCGCAAGATCCGGGTCGCCGAGGGTGAGAAGGACATCGACCTGGAGGTGCTGCCGTTCTCGGAGCGCTCCGGTGACGCCCTGGCCGAGGAGATCTGCCGGCACGGGTTCGAGGCGGTGACCGTCGTGCAGACCGACACCGAGGCCTTCGGCGCCTCGGCGATGGTGCTGTTCCGGAAGCCGGCGGACGCGTAGCCGAGTTCCCGAGCGCGGTGGGGGAAGCATTTTCGAAACGGCAGGGGAGTAAATCCGCATTGGCATGGGCATGAAGACCCACGGCCGTGCCGCAGCACCCATTCCGATCCAAGGAGGGAAAAGCCATGACGAACACCTTCTCAGGCGTCGAGGTCACCCAGTTCTTCAAGGATTCGCAACTGCCGGCGGTCATCACCCCGAACGACCCGGACACCGACATCGTCAGCTGGATCAGCGGCCACATCGAGCCGGTGCAGGAGCTCGTCCAGACCGCCGGCGGCGTGCTGTTCCGCGGTTTCCACGGCTCCGCGTCGATCGAGTCGTTCCGGGACTTCTGTGCCAGCTTCCCCCACCTGCTGCTCGACTACACGGAGCAGTCCTCGCCCCGTGACAAGCTCGACGACAAGGTCTACTCCTCCACGACCTACCCCGCGGAGGAGGTGATCCCGTTCCACAACGCCAACTCCTTCGGCCACGAGTTCCCGCTCAACATCTGGTTCGCGTGCATCCGGACCGCCACCTCGGGCGGCCGGACGCCGATCTGCGACACCCGCCGGGTGCTGGCCAACCTGCGGCCGGAGACGCGCCGGAAGTTCGAGACCAAGGGCATCCTGTACGTCCGCAACTACTACGACGGCATGGGCGTGCCCTGGCAGGAGGCGTTCGCCACCGACTCGCGCGAGGAGGCCGAGGCCTTCATGAAGGCCGGTCACGTCGCTTACCGGTTCCACGAGGAGGGCTCGCTGATCCTGGAGACCCGGCAGGTGCGCCACGCGATCCTGGAGCACCCGAAGACCGGGGAGCCGGTCTGGTTCAACCAGGGGCACCTGTTCCACAAGGCCTCGCTCGACGACCGGCTCAAGCCGCTGATGCGCCAGTTCAACGACTGGCAGCTGCCGCGCAGCGCGTTCTTCGGCGACGGCGAGCCGATCCCGGACGAGATGATCCACGAGGTCTTCGCCGCCTACGCGGAGGCGGAGCTGCAGTTCGACTGGCAGGCGGGCGACTACCTGATGCTGGACAACCTGCTCACCTCGCACGCCCGGACCCCGTTCGTCGGCGACCAGCGACTGATCACCGTGGCCTTCTCGGAGCTGTTCACCGACTACGGGCCGCAGTTCGCGAAGTACGGTGACGCCTCGCTGGACCGCCCGGCGTCCTCCGGCGAGTCCCGGTGACCGAGCCGGTGACCGAGCCGGTCGGCTCGGTCGTCACGCTGGTCGAACGGTGGTGCCTGGCTCGCCCGGCGGCGGTCGCGGTCGAACTGCCCGACGGCACCGGCGCGACCTACGCCGAGCTGCACCGCCGGGTGGGCCGGATCCTCACCGCGATCCGGCCCGCCGCGGCGGGCGACCGCCCGGTGGTGGCCGTCGACCTGCCCAACGGCCTGGACTTCTGCGCCACCGTCCTGGCCGTGCTCGCGGGCGGGGCGACCCTGCTGACGGTCGACCGGACGCTGCCGGCGGCCCGGCTCGCGACGATGATGTCGCGGGCCGAGCCCCGGCTGCTGGTCACCGACCGGACGGGCGACGCCCTGCCCTGGGCGCCCCCGTCCATGGCGGTGCTCCGGCTCGGCGCGGAGGAGGCCGGCCTGGAGGAGACCGGCGAGACCGTTCCGGTCGACGGCTGGGGCGCGGGGCCCGAGGACCCCGACGCCCCCGCCTACGTCATCTTCACCTCCGGCACCACCGGGATCCCCAAGGCCGCCGTCAACACCCACACCGGCCTGCTGAGCCACATGCTCTTCGTCCGGGAGACCTGCCCGCTGCCGCCCGGCAGCCGGGTCCTGCTCAAGTCGGCCCGCTCCTTCGACGCCTGGCTCCTGGAGTTCTTCTGGGCGCTGACCCAGGGCGTCACCCTGGTGCTGGCCGACGAGGAACGGGCGACCGACGCCGGCCACCTCGCGGCGGAACTCGCCGACCGCTCGATCCACGCGCTCGTCGCCGTCCCGTCCCTGCTCAAGCGGATCTTCGACGTGCTAGCCCGCACGGGCGGCACGACCGCGCTGCGGTACGTGGTCTCGGCCGGCGAACCGCTGCGCGCCGCACTGGCCGAACAGATCCTCTCGTCCGGCGGCACCCGCCTGTTCAACTTCTACGGCCCCGCCGAAGCGGCCATCGACGTCGCCTACCACGAGGTCACCCGCGACCGGATCGCCGACCCGGTCCCGATCGGACGGGCCATCCCCGGCAACCGCCTGACCGTCCGCGGCCCGGACGGCACCGACATCACCCGGACCGGCGCCAAGGGCGAGCTCGTCGTCACCGGCGCGCACGTGGGCCTCGGCTACGCGGGGGACGACCACGCCACCGCGGCCCGCTTCGCCACCGCCGGCTCCGGCGAACGCTCCTACGCCACCGGCGACCTGGCGTTCCTCGGCCCGGACGGCGACTTCTACATCGGAGGAAGAATGGATTCCCAGGTGAAGATCAACGGTGTGCGGATCGAGACCGAGGAGATCGAGGCGCACCTGCTGCGCCACGAGACCGTGGCCGACTGCACCGTCCAGGTGACCCACTCCGGGGACTCCCCGGTCCTGGTGGCGTTCATCAAGGCGAACGGCCAGGCGGCGGCGAAGAGCGAGTACATCAACCACCTGCGCGGGCTGCTGCCGCCGGTCATGGTTCCGCCCGCCTACGTCTTCGTGGACGACTTCGGGGTCCTGCCCAGCGGGAAGAAGGACACCTCGCGGCTGGAGTTCCCGCGCGGCCTCCCCACCGTCACCGCCGCGGAGTTCGAGGCGCCGGACGGGGAGCTGGAGCAGGGGCTGGCCGAGATCTGGGAGTCCGTCCTCCAGGTCTCGCCGATCGGTGCCGTCGACGACTTCTCCCTGGTCGGCGGCGAGTCGCTGAAGATGATCGACGTCCTGGTGAAGGTGTCGGACTCGGTCTACCCGGACATCTTCACGCTCCGGATCACCAAGCTGTCGACGGTGCGCGACCTCGCCCGGAAGATCCAGACGGCGAAGGGCGCGTGACCGTGTCCGACGGTCACTGGCCGGCCGGCGGCGACGTCGACCGGCGGCAACTGGCCGGCCTCCTCCGGGAGGCCGGCCGGGCCCCGGACAACTGGTTCCCGGTCGAGCGGATCCCGCACTACCTGGAGGAGATCGACCGGGGCGTGGTGCGCTGCATCGCGGGGACCGAGGACGGCGTGCTGGGCGCCGCCCTCCTCTACTCCCCGTTCGGGCCGGTGCGCCCGCTGCCGGACGGCTACCTCGTCCTCCAGGGGCTGTACATCGACGAGGTCGCGGTCACCGAGGAGTGGCGGGGCCGGGGCTGGTCCGGCCGGCTGTTCGCCCGGCTGCGGGAGGTCGAGGGCCCGGAGCCCGACGTCTACGTCGACTGCGCGGCCCGCAACCTCGCCTCCGTGATGATGATCCGCTCGGCCGGCTACGCGCACGTCCTGGACTACCCGGACCCGGAGCGCTCCGAGCCCGCCGGTCCGGTCCGGGTGAGCAGCCTGTTCCGGCACACGGGCCGGGCGGGGACCGTCGCCGAGGGGGAGCGATGACGAAGAACACGGCCATGTCCTTCCGGGTCGAGGCCTCGGCCGGGCGGCCCTGGGTGGTCCTCTGCAACACGGTCGGCGTCCCGCACGCCGTCTTCGACCGGCTGCTCGCGGAACTCGCCGGATCCTTCTCGGTGGTGTGCTGGTCGACCTCGCTGACCGAGCGGGACGAGCCCGCGGGCAAGCCGGTCGAGCTGACCGTCGAGGAGCAGACCGCCGAGGTGACGGAGCGTCTGAAATCTTTCGGGGTACGGGAGTTCGTCGGGGTCTCGTGGTGCTCCGGAACCGAGATCCTGTACCGTCTCTCCCAACACGAAGCCTTCCGGGTGCTTGGGCACTGCTGCCTCAACCCCGCCTTCAACCTCGGCCCCGAGGGGCCCTGTTCGGAGTGGGAGCGCTCGATCGAGCCGATCTTCCAGGTGCTGTGCGACCGGCCGGAGGTGCTGCCCGGGGTGTCCGCGCTGCTCGGCGCGGCGGCCGCGAGCGCGACCCGGGGCGGCGATCCTTCGCTCGCCTTCCCGTACTCGACCCCCGAGCGGGTGCTCGGCTACGCCGCGCAGTGCCTGGGGATGAAGCGCGGGCGCACCTTCGAGGGGTTCGTGCGGTCGGTCGGCCCCGGGCTCTACCTGGCCGGATCCGCCGACGAGGTCCAGCCGTTCGCGGTCTCGCGCACGGCGGCGCAGCGGTCGGGCGCCGGGTTCGAGCTGATCGACGGAGGCCACCACGCCATGGTGGCCGACCTCCCGGAGGTTTCCGCCCGGGTGCGGGAGTACTGCGTGGCCGCCGCCGCACTGACGGACGGCCACTGACCCCGGTCGAGGGCGCGGACGTCGGCGACTCCCACGGCCGGGACGGGCCCGAGGGCCTTCGGAAGGAGTGAGAGAGGCGTGGGCGGAAGTCCGTACCTGGTCTTCGCGGGCCTGGCCGTGGTCGTGGTGCTGTCGCCCGGAGCGGACACCGTCCTGGTCTTCCGGATGAGCCGGATGCACGGCGTCCGGACCGGGGTGAAGACCGCGCTCGGCGTGGTGACCGGGCCGGTGCTCTGGGGACTGCTGTCCGGGATGGGCCTGGCGCTGGTGATGGCCCACAACACCACCGTGTACAAGGCGCTGGCGCTGTGCGGCGGGCTGTACCTGCTCTACCTGGCGGTGGGCTGCTTCCGGTCGATGCGCGGGCCCGCCACGGCGATGTTCGACGACCCGCAGGGCGGCGCCGCCGAGGGGTTGAAGCGCAACCCGTACGTCACGGGCCTGCTCACCAATCTGCTCAACCCGAAGATCGGCGTGTTCTACCTCTCCATCATGCCGAGCCTCTTCGACGGGAGGCGCCTCGACCTGTGGATCGGCGGATCGCTGGGGCTGATCCAGTCCTGCATCGGCTTCGCGTTCCTCAGTGCCGTCGCCCTGCTGGCCGAGATGCTCCGCCCGTACCTGGCGGGCCGGGTCCCGAACCTCGTCGCCGAACTCCTCGCCGGCCTCTCGCTGGCGGGTTTCGCCGGCTACACCTTCTGGACGGTGCTCGTCCGCTGAGCGGCGGGCGTGCGGCGCGGAAGCAGGGGAGGGCGGCAACCGGGATCCTTGGTTGCCGCCCTCGGCACGAGGGCCCCGGTTCAGGGGAGGGGCGGCCTCGTGCGGTGATCACTCTCGCCGGGGAGCGGGCCGGTCGGCCAGGCGGGACCGGGGTGGCTTATGGGCCCATCAGGAGCCCGCATGAGCCGGGGGTGGCGGGGCGTCACCGTGGCTAGGTTCTGGCGCTGGCATTCGAAGCCCCGCGCGACCAGGAAAGGCGCCACCCATGAACACGAAGCGCAGAGCCGTCCCCGTCACCCCCTGGTGGGTCCCGCCGCACCGGATGCGATGGCGGGTCGGGCGCCGTCTGGCCTGCGCCCTGCTGACGGCCGGTGCGGTGTTGGGCGGCGGGGTCGCGGCGGCGGGCCCGGCCGCGGCCGACGGCGGCTTGGGTGGGGACGGGGTGAAAGGCATTCTGCTGGACGGGTTGCTTGACGGCGGCCGCGTCACCGTTCAGGGCGAAGACGGGGCAATCAACGGCGGCTTGATCATGCTGGCGACCAGTGACGGTGGCACCCTGTTCACCTACTGCATCGATCTCCCGACCGAGACGAAGGCGGATGCGTCTTACCAGGAGGTCAACTGGTCCGACGCGCCCACGCTGAAGAGCAACAGGGATGCCGGGAAGGTCAACTGGGTTCTCCAGAACGCGTACCCGAAGATCTCCAGCGGTGATCTCGGCAAGCTGATCGGCGGCGAGCTCGCCGCCGACGATGCGGCCGTCGCCACCCAGGCCGCCATCTGGCACTTCTCGGACCATGTCACGGCGGTCCCGGAGAACCCGGTCGCGGCCAGGCTCGCCGAGTACCTGGTCGCGCACGCCGAGGACGTCAAGGAGCCGACTCCGTCACTCACGCTCGGCCATACCGAGGCGGCCGGCGACAGTGGCGCGGTGCTCGGCCCGATCGAGATCACCTCCGCCAGCGGCCAGGTCAGCGCGTCCCTGGACGCCGCGGCCGTCGCGGCCGGCGTCGTGCTGACCGACCGGGTCGGCACCGTCCTCTCCGACGGTGAGGGCAAGCTCGTCCACCCCGCCAAGGGCGGCGACTCGCTGTACGTCAAAGCGCCGGCCGGGGCCCGGCCGGGCAGCGCGACCGTCTCGGCGACCACCTCGCTGAAGGTCCCGGTGGGCCGGGCGTTCACCAGCCCGGGCAGCCAGTCCCTGATCATCGCGGGCAGCACGGTGGTCAGCGCCTCCGCGCAGGCCAAGGCGAGTTGGACGCCGGCGGCGACCGCCTCGCCGTCGGCCTCGCCCACCGCGTCGGCGATCGCTTCGCCGTCCGTCACCGCCTCGCCCTCGCGGACCGCTTCGGTCCGGCCCACCGCGCACCCGACCGCCCCGGTGGATCCGTCCCCGACCGGGCCGAGCGGGCCGACCGGGCCGAGCACCTCGGCCGCCCCCAGTGCGACCGCCACCACCGCCCTGGCGTCCGAGAGCGCAGACGACGGCGGCCAGTTGGCCAGCACCGGCACCGACACTCCGATCGGCCTGGAGCTCGCCATCGGTGGCGGGGCCCTCGTCGCCGGTGGCCTCCTGTTCGCCGCCAGTCGCAGGAGTCGCCGCCGCACCTGAGCACGGTCCCGCCGTGAGGCCGCCGGCCGAACTGTCCGAAGCCGGTGGCCTCCTGGCTGGTCCAGACCTTATTGGTCCAGACCTATTGACGGGCACTGCCGCCCCTCCTACGATCCGGTGCGGCACATCCCCACATGTCCCCCACCTCATCCTGAGCCGGGCGTCACGCCCCCACGCGCTGATCATGTCCATGGCGCCCCGGCCGGAAAGGGAGCACAGCATGTTCCGTCGGAGATCGCGTACGCCACGTCAGCCGGGCCCTGAGCGGGCCCTTGTGGAACGCGCCTCGCAGGTGAGCCGGGCGGTCGGCGGCGCCGAGCGCGGGCCGACCGTGCTGCGGCGCTCCCTCGCCGTGGTGAGCGCCGCGGCCATCGTCGGCTCCGGCATCGCCGTGGCCGGTACCGTCACCGCCGGGGCCGCCGTCCCCAACCTGATCGCCAACCCCGGTTTCGAGAACGGGCTCGCCAACTGGACCTGTGCCGGCGGTGCCGGGGCGGTCGTCGCCAGCCCGGTCCACTCCGGCACCTCCGCGCTCAAGGCCACGCCGAGCGGTCAGGACACCGGCGAGTGCACCCAGACCGTCAGCGTCCAGCCCAACTCCCAGTACACGCTGAGCGCCTTCATCCAGGGCAGCTACGTCTACCTGGGCGCCACCGGCACCGGCCTGAGCGGCGCCCAGTCCACCTGGACGCCGAGCAACGCCGCGTACGGCCAGCTCAGCGTCGGCTTCTCGACCGGGCCGAACACCACCTCGGTGACCGTCTACCTGCACGGCTGGTACGGCCAGCCCGCCTTCTACGCGGACGACGTGGTGCTCAGCGGCCCCGGCGGCAGCAGCCCGACGGCGACCACCGCGCCGCCGACCACCACCGCCCCGCCGACCACGACGCCGCCCACCACGACGGCCCCGCCCACCACCACGGCGCCGCCGACCACGACCGCGCCGCCGACCACGACGCCGCCCACCACCACCCCGCCGGGCAGCACCTGCCCGACCAAGCCCAAGCCCTCCGGCAAGGTGCTCCAGGGCTACTGGGAGAACTGGGACGGCGCCGCCAACGGGGTCCACCCCGGCATGGGCTGGGCGCCCATCACCGACAGCCGGTTCCTCGCGCACGGCTACAACGTCATCAACGCCGCCTTCCCGGTGATCCTCTCGGACGGCACCGTCCAGTGGCAGGACGGCATGGACGCCGGCGTCAAGGTCTCCACCCCCGCCGAGATGTGCCAGGCCAAGGCCGCCGGGGCGACCCTCCTGATGTCGATCGGCGGCGCCGCCGCCGGCATCGACCTGAGCTCCAGCGCCGTCGCCGACCGCTTCGTGGCGACCGTCGTCCCGATCCTGAAGAAGTACAACTTCGACGGCATCGACATCGACATCGAGACCGGCCTCTCCGGCAGCGGCAGCATCGGCACGCTGTCCCCCTCGCAGTCCAACCTGATCCGGATCATCGACGGCGTGCTCGCCCAGATGCCCGCCGGCTTCGGTCTGACGATGGCCCCCGAGACCGCGTACGTCACCGGCGGCAGCGTCACCTACGGCTCGATCTGGGGCGCCTACCTGCCGATCATCAAGAAGTACGTGGACAACGGCCAGCTGTGGTGGCTGAACATGCAGTACTACAACGGCAGCATGTACGGCTGCTCCGGCGACTCCTACCAGGCCGGCACCGTCCAGGGCTTCACCAAGCAGACCGAGTGCCTCAACAACGGCCTGACCATCCAGGGCACCACCATCAAGGTGCCCTACGACAAGCA
This sequence comes from Kitasatospora sp. NPDC093806, assembly GCF_040683335.1. Classification (NCBI taxonomy): domain Bacteria; kingdom Bacillati; phylum Actinomycetota; class Actinomycetes; order Kitasatosporales; family Streptomycetaceae; genus Kitasatospora; species Kitasatospora sp. NPDC093806. The sequence continues at coordinate 29,642 of NZ_JBFBDO010000055.1, read as the reverse complement.
GGTGCCCGGTCTGCCGGCCCAGCCCGGTGCGGGCGGCGGCTATATGGCGCCGGGCCTGGTCAGCCAGTCGTGGAGCGCCTTCGGCGGTGCGCTGAAGGGGCTGATGACCTGGTCGGCCAACTGGGACGGCTCGAAGGGCTGGACCTTCGGCGACAACGTCAAGGCGCTCCAGGGCCGCTGACGCGATGAGCACGGCCCCGCCCCCGGCGCCCACCCGGCCCGGGGGCGGGGCCTTCGCGCTTCACGGGTCATAGGTTGGGGCTATGAGGCCATCGGACCTGCTGAAGTACCGGCCGGAATCGACCCGGCGGAGGGTTTGATGGGTCACGAGAAGTCACTGTGGTCCGCTCCCGGTAGGTCGGTCGCGACCCCCGCCTACTGCCGAGGTCAGGAAAATTGAGTGTCGCGCGTCGGATCCCCGATCTGTTCTCCATCGAGCTGCTGCTGGCGGTGGGCAGGCTGGGCAGCCTCAGCCGGGCCGCCGAGGAGCTGGGCGTCACCCAGCCGGCGGCCTCGATGCGGATCCGCGCGATGGAGAAGCAGGTCGGGGTGGCCCTGGTCGAGCGGTCGCCGAACGGGTCGAGGCTGACGGCGGGCGGGGCGACGGTCGGCGACTGGGGCGCGCAGCTCCTGGAGTCCGCCGAGTCGCTGTCCACCGCGATCGCCGCGCTGCGCGGCGGGCGGGAGGGCCGGCTCCGGGTGGCGGCCAGTCCGACCGTCGCCGAGTACGTGCTGCCGCGCTGGCTGGGCTGCCTGCGGCGGCAGCGCCCGGGGACGGCGGTGGTGCTGAGTGCCGAGTACTCGCAGGCCGTCGCGGAGCGGGTGTTGCAGGGCGAGGCGGAGCTCGGGTTCGTCGAGGGCGCGGGGGTGCCGGCGGGGGTGGACGCGCTGGTGGTCGGCCGGGACCGGCTGGTGGTGGCGGCCGCGCCGCGGCATCCGTGGGCCAGGCGCGGCCGGGTGAGCGGCCGGGAGCTGGCCGGCGTGCCGCTGGTGCTGCCGGAGCGGGGTTCCGGTGCCCGGCAGGTGCTGGCCCGGGCGCTGGCCCGGCACGGCGGGCCGGCCGCCCCGGTGCTGGAGCTGCCGTCCAGTACGGCGATCAAGGCGGCGGCGGTCGCGGGCGCCGGTCCGGCCGTGCTGAGCAGTCTGGCGGTGGAGGACGACGTGCGGTTGGGCCGGCTCGCCGCGGTCGAGGTCGAAGGGGTGGACCTGGGGCGCTCGCTGCGGGCGGTGTGGCCGCAGGGACGGCGCCCGGGCGGTCCGGCCCGCGACCTGCTGGCCTTCGTCCGCCGCACCCGCTGACCCGGTCGGTCGTCGCCGGGACTCCCCGGGCCCGGCCGGACCACGATGGGTCGGCCGGGCCCGGGGAACCCTCAGGGCGTCACGCGTCGGTGGTCGCGCGGCCGCGGGTGCGCAGGCCGAGCAGCAGGTCGACGAGCAGGAACGCGGCAAGCGGGATGCCCAGCAGGGGCAGGAACCAGCCCACCGCCACCGCGGTGAGGGCGAGGGCGGCGGTGGCCTTGGGGGACTGCCGCCAGGCGCCGCGCGGGTAGGGGCGGCCGAAGGTCAGGCCGGTGGCGCGGGTGGGGCGGCGCTGCCACCACATCCGGTAGCCGAGCACGGTCAGCACGATCAGGCCGCCGGCCAGCGCCATCAGCGCGAGCTGGTTGGCGAGGCCGAGGAACAGGCCGGTGTGGGTGTCGATGCCGATCCGGGTGAGCTTGGCGCCCAGCGGGTAGTCGGCGTAGCGCAGCTCGGAGACCACCCGGCCGTCCGCCGGGTCGACCGCGACCTGGTCGAGCCGCACCGGCCACTGCTTGTCGGTCTGCTTGACCACGTACGCCTTGCCGGGGCCCTTCGGGGGCACCAGCTCCAGCGGGCCGTCGAGCCCCTTGGCCGCCGCCGCGGCGAGGACCTGGTCGACGCCGACCTCCGCGGTGGGCGCGGCCGGTCCCGGTGCCGGAGCCGGCGCGGGGGCGGGGGCGCCGTGGCCCTCGTGCCCGCTGTGCTCGCCGGTCGCGGCGGGGGCCGTGCCGAGCTTGGTGGAGATGACCGGGGTGGACCAGTCGAGTGAGGTGCGCAGCTGCTCGATGTTGGCGCCGGCGTAGGTGGACCAGGTGAGGCCGGTCACCGAGAGGCCGAGCAGTCCGGCGGTGGCCCAGAGGCCGACGACGCCGTGCCAGGACAGCGAGCGGCGCCGCCCGCGGGCCGCGCGCTCGGGCAGCAGCAGGGCCCGGCGGCTGGTGCGGCGGCGGCCGATCCACAGGGCGAGGCCGCCGAGCGCGACCACCCACAGCCAGCTGGCGGCGAGTTCGCTGTAGATCCGGCCGGGCTCGCCGAGCAGCAGGTTGGCGTGCAGCTTGTCGAGCCAGGTGCGGATCGGCAGCGCGCCGTCACCGCCGAAGCTCTCCAGGGCGCCGCGGACCTCGGCGGTGTAGGGGTCGACGAAGACGGCGCGGCGCACGCCCTCGGCGAGGCCGGGGACGTTGAGCAGGACCTGGGTGGTGGCCTCGGGGTCGTCGGAGGTGCGGACCAGGGCGAGGCTGCCCTCGGGGTGCGCCGCACGGGCGGCGTCGATCTGCCGGGACAGCGGCAGCGCGGTGGTGCCCACCTGGGCCACGGTGAGCTGGTCGGCGTAGACGACCTTCTCGATCTGGTGGGAGGCCGCGTAGAGCAGGCCGGTGACGGCCGCCACCAGCAGGAACGGGGCGATCAGCACCCCGGCGTAGAAGTGCACGCGCAGCAGGACCGGTCGCAGCCCGGCCCAGGCGGTGGGGGTGGTGGGGGTGGGTTCGGCAGCCGCGGGGGTGTCGGCTGTCGTGGGGAACGTCATGGGTGTCTCTCGTCGTGCTGACGGGACGCGCGCATGCCGAGGTAGGCGGACGGCGCGCGGCACCGTGAAAAGGGGTCGGTCGGCCGGCGTCCGGCTCAGCGGACGCGGCGGTGTCCCGGGCCCGCGGGGGCGGGCCCGGTCAGAGTGGAGAGATACCCGGGTGGTCCGCGCCGGCTGACGGTCGTCGCGAGCGTGGCGAGCAGCGCCGGCGCGGGGCCGTCCCGGTGGACCGGCCGCGCGACGCGGACGGTGTGGGCGGACGTGTGGCCGGTGGTGGCGCCCAGTCGGCGCAGCCAGCGGCCGACGGCGACGGTGGCGCCGAGCAGGATCCCGGCGAGCGCGGCCTCGCCCTGGCCCAGCCACCAGGCGCAGAGCAGCGCCATGAGGGTGTGGACCAGTAGCATCTCCGGTTCCATCGCGCCGGTGAGGTGCGACAGCGCGGAGTCCGCTCCGGCCCCGCCGAGTTCCGATCCGCCGTGGTCCGCCGCGGTGTGGTGGGCGTGGTGCGGCCCGGCGCACACCGCCGGGCCGCGGGCCGCCGCCGAGAAGAAGTGGTGCAGGCCGATCTGGGCGGCGAGGCAGGCCCCCAGCAGGGAGCGGGTGCGCCGCCGCCGTCCGGCCGCCGGGTAGGCGGCGAGGGCGGTCAGGCCGGTGGCGCCCGCCAGGGCGAGCGGTCCGACCGGCGCGCCCCCGGCGTACTCGTGCAGCCCCAGGGACGCGAGCACGCAGACCGCGGCGAACACGGTCGCGCGGATCCCGCGGAGGAGGGGCTGTCTCGGATGCACCCGGGAAGGATGCCAGGTCACGGACCCGCGGCCGACACCAGGGGGTGGGGGAGCGGTCGGTCGAGCGCGAGGACGTGGTCGGCGTGCTCGGCCACCAGCGGGAGGTCGTGGGTGACCAGGACGACGGCGAGGCCCCGGTCGGTGCGCAGCTCGCCGAGCAGCGCCAGCAGGCCGGCCGCGGTCGCGGGGTCGAGCGCGGAGGTGACCTCGTCGCACAGCAGGACGTCGGGTTCGGCGGCCAGTGCCCGGGCCACCGAGACGCGTTGGCGCTGTCCGCCGGAGAGCTCGTGCGGGTGGCGGGCCGCGAAGGCGGGCGGCAGGCCGACCAGGGTGAGCAGTTCGGCGACGCGTTCCGCGCGGGCCCGGGCGTCCAGGGCGAAGTGGAGCTTCAACGGCCGGGCGAGGGTGGCGCCGACGGTGTGGGCGGGGTTGAGGGCGCCGAGCGGGTTCTGCGGGACGAGCTGGAGGCGGCGGCGCTGGTCGCGTCGGCGTCGCAGGTGGGAGGTGTGCAGCGGTTCGCCGTGCAGGGTGATGGTGCCGGTGTCGGCCGGGTGGAGGCCGGCCAGGGTGCGGATCAGGGTGGTCTTGCCGCAGCCGGAGGGGCCGGTGACGCCGGTCAGGGTGCCGGGGCGGAGGTCGAGGTCGAGGCCGGTGAGCACGGCGCGGCGGGCGCGTCCGCTGCCGGTGTGGGCGCCGAGCGCCCGGACGGTCAGCACGGGGCCGGGGTCGCCGGGGTCGCCGGTGCGGGCGGCCTGGACTTTGCGAGGCTGGGGTGCGGGCGGGACGGGCGCAGGCGGGGTGGCGGGGCGCAGTTCGAGCACCCGGTCGGCGCAGCGGGCGACGAAGGCGGGGTCGTGGCTGGAGAGGGCGATCGCGATGCCGTCGCGGGCGGCGAGCTCGCGCAGCAGGTCGGCGATGCCGTCGCGCAGGGCCGGGTCGAGGCCGGCGGTGGGTTCGTCGAGGAGCAGCACGGCGGGGCGCCGGGCGAGGGCGCGGGCCAGCGCGACCCGGCGCTGCTGCCCGCCGGACAGGGCGGCGGGGCGGCGCCGTTCGAGCTGTTCGTCGGCCGGGAGGCGGACCTGGCGGAGCAGCTCGGGGACGGACGCGCGGGCGCGGTCGGCGGCGGTCTCGGTGATCAGCCGGGCGACCCGCATCCGCGGGTTGAGGCCGGAGCCGGGGTCCTGGCCGACGAAGGCGAGGTCGTGCCGGCGCAGCCGCCGCAGGCGTTCGGGCGGCAGGGCGAGGACGTCGTGGCCGAGCACCTCGACCGTGCCGGCGGTGACCCGGGCGCCCGGCGGGAGGGAGCCGAGCAGGGCGTGCAGCAGGGTGGTCTTGCCCGCCCCGGACGGGCCGGTGACGGCGTGCACCCGGCCGGGTTCGAGGGTGAGGGCGGCGTCGGCGAGCAGGGGTGTGCCGTGCAGGGCGATCGACAGGCCGCTGACGCGGGCGGCGGGGGTACCCGCTATCGGGCCCTGGGGGGAGCGGGTGCTCACAGCGCGGTCTCCGGGGTGGTGCGGGAGGGGGCGAGGGCGTCGGCGGCGAGGTTGACGCTGACCGCGAGCAGGCCGATGGCCAGGCACGGCGCGGCGACGGCCCACGGGTTGAGCATGATGCCGGGGGCGTTCTCGCGGATCATCAGGGCCCAGTCGGCCTCGGGCGGCTGGGGGCCGAGCTGGAGGAAGGCGGCGACGGAGACAACGTAGACGCCTTCGACGAACCGCAGTCCGAACAGGGCGAGGACGGTGGCGCGCAGATTGGGCAGCACCTCGCGGGCGGCCAGCTGCCAGAGCCGTTCGCCGCCGGCCGCCGCGGCCTCGACGTAGCCGGTGGCGGCGATCGGCGCGGCGGCCGCGGCGACCACCCGCACCGCGTACGGGACGCCGAGGACGGTGGCCGCGGCGGCGACCGGCAGCCGTCCGCCGCCGGGCCAGGCCAGCGCGACGAGCATGATGCCGAGGACGGCGGGCAGCAGGATGGCGAGGTCGGCGGTGCGCTCGACCAGCCGGCCGAGCCGCGGCCGGAGCGCGGCGAGGATGCCGAGCACGGTGGCGGCGCCGGTGACCAGGACGGCGACCGCGAGGGCGGTGGCGATCAGTGGCGCTCCGCCGTGCAGCAGCCGGCTGAGGACGTCGCGGCCGAGCTGGTCGCCGCCGAGGGCCGCGGCCGCGTCGGCGGTGGCGTAGGGCGCGGTGACGGGCCGGTCGATGGTGTGCGGGGCGAGCAGCGGACCGCTGAGGGCGAGCAGCACCAGGACGAGGGCGGGCGCGGCGCGCAGCGCGGCCCGGCGCCGCCCGGTGGCCGGGCCCCTCCGCGGTGCGGTGGCGGCGGTGGTCATGGCTGTCCTCCTCGGACGGCGGGGCCCAGCACGCGGTCGCGGATGAGGTCGGCCAGCAGGAGCAGGGTGCTGATGGCGGCGCCGGTGACGGCGACCACGCCGGCCACCAACGGGGTGTCCCGGTCGGTGATCGCGCCGGAGAGCACGGCGCCGATCCCGGGGTAGTTGAAGAGGGTCTCCACGACGACGGCGCCGCCGAGCAGCATCCCGGCGGAGGTGGCGACGGCGACCGCGATGGCGGGCAGGGCGCCGGGCAGCATGTGGTGGGTGAGGACGCGCCGGCGCGGCAGGCCGTCCAGGACGGCGGCCCGGACGTGCGGCAGGGCGGCCTGGTCGGCGAGCGCGCCGCGGACGATCCGGGTGTTCCAGCCGATCTGCGGGATGGCGAGGGCGAGTGCGGGCAGGACGAGCATCTCCCAGGAGGCGGGCGCGCCGTCCGGTCCGGTGAGGGTGACGGCGGGCAGCCAGCCCGTCCACAGCGAGAGGCCGAGCAGCAGGACGACGGAGAGGACGAACTCGGGCAGCGCGAAGGCGGCGGTGGCGAGGACGGCGGTGGCGCGGTCGAGGCGGCCGCCGGGGCGCAGGGCCGCCCAGCAGCCGACGGTGAGCGCGCCGAGGATGCTGGCGGCCAGGGCGATGCCACCCAGCAGCAGGGTGTTGGGGAACGGGCCGGACAGCACGGAGGTGACGGGCTGTCCGTGCGCGGTGGTGCCGAGGTCGCCGGTGGGCAGGCCGGTCATCCAGTCCCAGAAGCGTTCGGGCAGCGGGCGGTCGAGGCCGAGCGCGGCGCGCCGGACGGCCATGTCGGCGGCGGTCTCGCCGCGTTCGGAGGTGGCGTTGGCGGCGTCCCCGGGCAGCACCGTGACGGCGGCGAAGACGGCGGCCAGCAGGGCGGTGAGCAGCGCGAGACGCCGGGCGACCAGCCGGGCGGCCCGGCCCGCACCCGGGAGGATGCGGGCCGGGCCGGTTCCGGGCTCACGCCGGTCGGCCGGGTGGGCCGGGGTCAACGCGCCAGCCAGGTCTTCTCGAGCTGGACGCGCCCGTAGCCGGGGAGCTTGGGCAGGTTGCGGACGGCGGCGCCGGCCAGGTCGATGCCGTCGGCCATGCCCCAGAGCAGGTAGCCGGACTTGGCGTACTCGATCTCCTGGAGCTTGTGCAGCAGCTTGCCGCGTTCGGTGGCGTCGGTGGTGCCCATGGCCTGGCGGTAGGCGTCGTCGAACTCGGGCTCCTTGAAGCCGGCCTCGTTCTGGCCGGCGTCGGAGAGCATGGTCTTGGAGGCGAAGAAGACCACGGAGTCGTTGGTGCCCCAGTAGGTGGTGTAGAGCGGAGCCTTGAGCCAGGTGGCGTCCCAGAAGACCTTCGAGTCCTGCTTGACCACGTTGACCTTCACCCCGGCCTCGCGGACCTGGGTGGCGAACAGCGTCGCGGACTCGGCCAGGCCGGGGATGTCCTCGGTGGTGAGGAGGTCGTAGCTCTGGGCGGTGTCGAAGCCGGCGTCGGCGAGCAGCTGCTTGGCCTTGGCGAGGTCGCGCCCCCGCTGGGGGAGGTCCTTGGCGAAGGCGGGGTCGCCGGTGCCGAGGACGTCGTTGCCGACGCTGCCGTAGCCCGACAGCACCTGCTTGACCATGGCCTCGCGGTCGACGGCCAGGCGCAGCGCCTCGCGCACCCGGACGTCGGCGAACGGTCCGTCGGCGGCGCGCATGACGATCGGCATCGCCATGTCGTTGGGGCGGCGCAGGATCTGGACGTCCTTGCGGGACTCGGCGGTGCGGGCGGCGACGGCGCCGACGTTGGAGGCGAGGTCGATCTGACCGGCCAGCAGGGCGTTGGCCATGGCCTGCGGGCTCTCGAAGATCCGCACCTCGACGGCGTCCAGCAGGACCTTGCCGCCGTACCAGTCGTCGTTGCGCACCAGGCGGGCGTTGCCGTCGCGGTACCAGTCGAGCTTGAACGGGCCGGTGCCGGGCGCGCCGGCCAGCCCGTCCTCCTTGGTGTCCTTCTTGAGGACGAAGGTGGTGAGCCGGGTGAGCAGCGGCAGGTCGGCGTTGGGGTAGTCGGAGACCAGGACGACGGTCTTGGCGTCCTCGGCCGTGATGCCCTCGGGCTGGATGCCGGGCAGGCGGCTCTTGCCGGACGGGGTGGCGCGCAGGCGCCGGAGCGACCAGACCACGTCCTCGGCGGTGACCGGGGTGTCGTCGTGGAACTTGGCGCCGTCGGCGAGGGTGAACCGCCAGGTCTTCAGGTCCGCGGAGGGCTTCCAGGAGGCGGCCAGCCGCGCGACGGTGTTGGCGGTGTCGCCGGGGACGGCCAGGGTGTCGTAGAGCAGGCTGATGATCAGGTAGTCGCTCTCGTTGGCCTGGGTGCCGTGCGGGTCGCGGGTGATGGCGGACGCCTTGCCGAGCGCGCCGACCTTCAACGTGCCGCCGGCCCGGGGCTGTTCGCTCGTGCCGCCGGAGGGCGCGGCGTTCGTGGACCCGCTCGTTCCGCTGCTGCAGGCGGCGAGCACTCCGGCCGCCCCCGTACCGGCACCGGCCCACAGCAGCTGTCGTCTGGTGACGCCCACGTTCGTTCCTCGATTCGGGTTGAGCTCAAATTGCTTAGGGTTACCTACCCTAATTTCGAGGGTGTTCGCAAGCCGTGTGGCGGGGCGCACTCGGCGGGCGGTGCGAGCGGACTGGTCGCCAATCATGCCTCTGACCAGGGGGATTGGACGGGTGCGCCGGGTGTACGCACGAACCCGGCCAGGCCTGGGCAAGCGCGGACAATGAAGTAGGTAAGGCTTGCCTTACCTACGAGTCGTTGTTACTTTCCTGGTGTCCGGCTGCCCGAGCCGCGCCGGACCGACGCCCTCGGCGTTCCCCCCGACTCTCCCTCCAGCTCTCCCTGCAGCCGATGCGGCGATGCCGCACGCCCGCGCTCCTCCTGCCTGCCACGGAAGGTGCCACCATGCCCACCAGCCCTGCCCCGGTACGCCACCTCGACGCCGGTGCCGCCGCGGAACTCAAGGCCACCGCGGCCAAACTGCTGGCCTTCCACGGCTCCGCGACCAGCCCCTCCCTGCTGGCCGACCTCCCCGTGATGTGCGCTCAGCTCGGCGAACCGCTGCGCCGGCAGCTGCGCCCGGTCGACACCGCCGACGGCCTCTTCGTGCTCCGCGGCCTGGACGTCGACGACGCCGTGCTCGGCGCCACCCCGGGTCACTGGTCCACCGTCGGCGAGGCCGGCGCGCTCTACGACGTGGTGCTGCTGCTCGTCTCCACCCTGATGGGCACCCCGATCGCGTGGGACGGCCAGCAGGACGGCCGGTTCGTGCACAACATCGTCCCCTCGCCCGGCCACGAGAGCGAGCAGACCGGCGCCTCCAGCTCCGTCCTGCTCACCCCGCACACCGAGGACGCCTTCCACCCCGGCCGGGCCCACCTGCTGCTGCTCTGCTGCATGCGCAACCACGACCGGATCGCCACCACGGCGGCCAGCGTCCGGCTGACCGAACTCGCCGAGAGCGACCTCGCCCAGCTGCGGCGCCCCGCCGCGCCGATCCTGCCCGACGACGCCTACGAGCAGGCCCAGCAGTACGCCGGCCGGCCCGCGCCGGTGCCCACCCTGTTCGACTCGCCCGAGGGCCTGACCATGCGCTACGACCCCGCGTACACGCCGCTGGAGGAGACCGACCGGGAGTGGCGCGAGGCGTACGCGCACCTGGGAAAGGAGCTCGCCCGGGTCTCCGTCGCCGTCGCCCTGGAGCCGGGCGACGTCCTGGTCGTCGACAACGACCTCGTCGTCCACGGCCGGGTGCCGTTCCGGGCCCGCTACGACGGCACCGACCGCTGGCTCAAGCGCTCCTCCGTCCGGGTCGAGGGCCGGGCCACCCGGCCGCTCGCCGAGCACGACGAGCACGGCTACGGCCAGGCCGCGCTCACCGCCTGGGCCGCCTGATCCTTCGTCCGAACCCGAAGGCCGTACCACCACCTCGAAAGGGCACACCCGTGGACCGGGACGACACCACCCTGCGCGTACTCTCCACCAGCGACCTCGCCGGCCTGGACATCACCCTCGCCGACGTCGTCGACACCGTCGAACAGGCGTACCGCACCCTGGCCGCCGGCCAGTCCGACAACCCGCGCAAACTCACCGTCAAGCCCGCCGACGGCCACTCCGTCTCCTACGCCATGCTCGGCCGCGACGGCTCCCGCAACGTCGTCGCGATCAAGACCTCGTACAAGCACGGCCTGCACGAGAGCCGCGAGAACCAGCACTACTACACGACGCTGACCATCTACGACGACGTCACCGGCCTGCCGGTCGCGATGATGGACTGCTCCCGGATCGGCTCGCTGCGCACCCCGGCCGTCTCCGCCCTGCTGGCCCGCGAGTGCGCCGCCCCGGGCGCCCGCACCGCCCTGGTGATCGGCACCGGGACCCAGGGCCGGCTGGCGCTGCCGTTCCTGCTCACCACCCTGCCCGGGCTGGACCGGCTGCTGCTGTCCGGCACCCACCCCGAGGGCATCGCCGCCGTCCGCGCCGAACTCGCCCGGCACTTCCCGGACCGCGAGGTCGAACTCGTCGAGGACCTGGGGAAGGCCGCCCGCGACGCCGACGTCATCGTCGCCACCGCCGGCGGCCACACCACGGCGGCCGTCGAGGCGGAGGAGCTGAAGGCCGGCGCGGTGTCGATCCTGGTCGGCCACGGCCTGGCCCCCTCCACCCTGCACCGCGCCGACCGGGTGATCGCCACCAGCGAGGCCCAGATGCGGGTCACCGGCACCGACATGGCCGACGCCGACGGCGGGTTCCCCGCCGTGGACGTCGAGCTGCCCGTCGTCCTCTCCGGCGTCTCCAAGGCGCGCACCGCACCCGGGCAGCGGATCTTCGCCTACAACAGCGGACTCGTCGTCACCGACATCGCGCTCGGCCACCGCTTCGCCCAGCTGGCCACCGCCCAGGGCCTCGGCACCGAGGTGGCCCTGTGGCGCTGACCCTGCCCGCCCATCCCGACCCGCTCGCCGACCGGATCCACGCCTCCGGCCTGCTGCCCGAACTCGCCCACGGCCTCGGCGGCCCGTTCCACTACCTGCTGCCGGAGCGCTTCGACGCCAACCTCGCCGCCTTCCGCGCCGCCCTGGCCGAGGCCGGCGTCGAGGGCCGGGTCTACTACGCCAAGAAGGCCAACAAGGCCTCCGTCCTCATGGACCGCTGCGCGGCCGCCGGGGCCGGCGTCGACGTCGCCTCCATCGGCGAGCTGCGCGACGCCCTCGGCCACGGGGTGCGCGGCGAGGACCTGGTCGTCACCGGCCCGGCCAAGAGCGACGAACTGCTGCGCGTCGCCGCCCTGCAGGGCGCGCTGATCGCCGTCGACGCTCCGGACGAACTCGACCGCCTGCTCACCCTCGGCGGCCCCCGGCCCCCGCGACTGCTGCTGCGCGTCCACCCGCCGGCCCAGCCGCGCAGCCGGTTCGGCCTCGACGAGGCGCAGCTGGACGAGGCCCTGCGCCGCTGCGCCGCCGCCGGGGACGCCGTCCGGATGGAGGGCTTCAGCTTCCACCTGTCCGGCTACGCGGTACGGCCGCGCGCCGAACTCGCCGCCGAACTGGTCGAACTCTGCCTCAAGGCCCGGGTGCTGGGGCTCCAGGCCGACCGGATCAGCATCGGCGGCGGCTTCGCCGTCGACTACGTCCCCGCCGACGCCTGGCGCACCTTCCTCGCCGAACAGGGGCCCGGGCACTACCACGCGGGCAAGTCCTTCGCGCCGGAGGACTTCTACCCCTACCACTCGCCGGTGGCCGGATCGGACGCGCTGCGCGCCGTCCTCGCCACCGAGGGAACCGGCGGGCGAAGCCTCGCCGAGCAGCTCCGACGGGCGGGGGTGATGCTGCTGCTGGAGCCGGGCCGCGCCCTGCTGGACCGCGCCGGCTCCTCGGTCTTCCGGATCCAGGGCGTCAAGGACCGGGACGGGTACGGGATCGTCACCGTCGACGGCTCCAGCCTGAGCCTGTCCGAGCAGTGGTTCAACAGCGAGTACCTGCCCGACCCGGTCCTGCTGACCGGGCGCGGCGGCGACCCGGGGCAGCCGTACCCGGCCTGCGTCGGCGGTGCCAGCTGCCTGGACTCCGACCTGCTGACCTGGCGCAAGATCGCCTTCCCGACCCGGCCGCACCCGGGCGACCTGCTGGTCTACCCCAACACGGCCGGCTACCAGATGGACTCCAACGAGTCGCCCTTCCACGAGCTGCCGCTGCCGCCGAAGGTCGTCATCGACCTCCCCGACGGCGGCCGGCGGCCGCGCTGGCGCCTCGACCGCTGACCACCCCGCCCCCGCTCACCCCGCACGCCTACGGAGCCCCCCCATGAACGACGCCCTGAACCGCCCGCCGGTGGTCACCCGGATCTCCGACCTGATCGGCTACACCCCGCTCTACGAGCTCGCCCGGGCCGACAACGGCGCCCGCCTGCTGCTCAAGCTGGAGATGTTCAACCCCACCGGCAGCGCCAAGATCCGGATGGCCCGGCAGATGGTCCTCGACGCGGAGGAGCGCGGCGAGCTGCGCGAGGGCGGCCACATCGTCGAGTCGACCTCCGGCAACACCGGCCTGGGGCTGGCGGTGGTCGCCGCCGAACGCGGCTACCGCTTCACCGCCGTCGTCGACAACCACGCCGCCGCCGACAAGCTGCGCGGCATGAAGGCCATGGGCACCGAGCTGGTGTACGTCGACGCCGACGGCGGGGACGACCTGCACACCGCCGCCCGCGAGGAGCTCGCCGAGGACCTGGCCCGCGGCAAGGACAACACCTTCTTCACCGAGCAGCACAACAACCCCAGCAACGCCGTGGGCTACTACGCGGTCGGCCGGGAGATCGCCCAGGCGCTCGACAACCGGGTCGACGTCCTGATCGGCGCGGTCGGCACCGGCGGCGGCCTGTGCGGCACCGCCCGCGAACTGAAGAAGGCCGTCCCCGGCCTGAGCGTGGTCGGCGTCGAACCCAAGGGCTCGATCGCCTTCGGCCCGCCCGCCCACGACTACTACCAGTCCGGGACCGGCACCCCCGAGGGTGCCACCATCGGCCTGCTGGTCGACTACGACCTGATCGACGAGGGGGTGAAGGTCGGGGACGTCGAGGCCTTCGCCACCGCCCGCGCCGTCGCCCGCCGCACCGGCCTGCTGATCGGCGGCTCCGCCGGCGGCGTCGTCCACGAGGCGCTCGCCCGGCTGCCGTTGCTCGCCCCGGACTCGGTTATGGTCGCGTTCATCAACGACGGGGGCGAGAAGTACATGGACACGGTCTTCAACGACGACTGGATGGACGCCCGCGAGCTCCTCGCCCCGGCCGTCGAGGCCGAGATCGACGAGACCCTCGGCAAACTCCGCCGGTCCTGACCAGCAGAAACGTGACACCCGCCATGCAGCAGCTCGCCACCCTCCTCCGTGACAGCCGGGCCCTCGCGGCCCTCGCCGTCCCGCTCGCCCTCACCCAGCTCGCGCAGGTCGCCCTCACCACCACCGACACCATCATGATGGGCGTCCTGGGCACCGAGGCGCTGGCCGCCGGCGGCCTCGCCCTGGTCGTCTTCAACCAACTGCGCACCATGGGCGTCGGCCTGGTGACCTCGGTCGGCAACCAGGTCGCGGCCGCCGCCGCCCGCGCCGAGCAGGCCGAGCAGGCCGAGCAGGGGGGCGGGGCGGAGACGGACGGCGCGGAGGTGCGCGGTCTGGTCCGGGCCGCGCTGGCCGTCGCCACCCTGGCCGGCCTGGCCGGCGCCGTCCTGATGGTGCTGATCGGTCAGGCGGCCACCCTGCTCGGCCAGGACGCCGCCGTCGCCGACCGCGCCCGGGACATGCTCGCGGCGCTCGCCCCTGGCCTGCTGCCCTGCCTCTGGTTCCAGGCGATCCGCCAGTTCACCGTCGGCATGCGCCGCCCGCAGGCGCTGCTGCGGATCACCGTCGCCTCCGTCGCCGTCAACGCCGCCCTCAACTGGGGCTTCATCCACGGCAGCTGGGGCCTGCCCGCACTCGGCCTGACCGGCATCGGCGTCGCCACCAGCACCGTCCACCTGCTCTCCTTCCTCGCCCTGTACGCCAGCGCCCGCCGCGATCCGCAGCTCGCGCCGCTGCTGGGCCTGGACTTCTGGCGCGCCGACGTCCCCACCGTGCGGCGCCTGCTCGGCCTCGGCACCCCGATCGCCGCCACCTACGGCTCCGAGGCCGGGTTCTTCTCCGTCACCGCGCTGCTCGCCGGCAGCTTCGGCGCCGCCGCGCTGGCCGCCCACACGGCGGTCAACCAGCTGATCTACATCGTCTTCCAGGTCGCGGTCGGCCTCTCGCACGCCGCCTCCATCAACGTCAGCCGGGAACTCGCCCTCGGCGACTACCCGGCCGCCCGCCGGATCAAGAACACCGCGCTGGCCTGCGGGGCCACCGTCACGGCCCTGGTCGGCGTCGTCTACCTCACGCTGCCCGAACTGGTCCTGCGCCCGTACTTCGACCCCGACGCGCCCGCCGACCAGCAGGGCCTGGCCATCGCCACCGGACTGCTCGCCGTCGTCGCCGTCCTGCAGTTCTTCGACTGCGCCCAGAACATCGGCGTCGGACTGCTGCGCGGCCTCGACGACACCAAGAGCGGGTTCCGGATCACCCTGATCGGCTACTGGCTGGTCGGCCTGCCCGCCTCCTGGCTGCTCGCCTACCCGCTCGGCGGCGAGACCCGGGGCCTCTGGCTCGGACTGCTGCTCGGCCTCGCCACCACCGCCGTCCTCCTGCTGCGCCGCTACGGGCTCGCGCTCACCCGCAAGGAGGCCGCCGCTCCGGCCCTGGCAACCGCCTGACCTGGGACAAAAGATGACTGATCATCATGCTATTCATGAATTGGGGTGATTCTCGACATTCGATGTATCCAGTGCCGTCTATGATCCACTTCCTATGACGGACATCGAGACGGAACGTGTGACGGAAAGCCGGCCATTACCAGCGGCCCGGGGCTCGGCCGACGTGGTCATCCTCGGCGCCGGCCCCGCCGGACTGGTGCTCGGCAACCTGCTCCAGGCCGCCGGGACCGACTGCGTCATCCTGGAGCGCGCCACCCCCGCGCACCTCCGCACCCGGGCCCGGGCCGGCTACCTCGCCGAGAACACCGTCCGGATCCTGGACCGGCACGGCCTCTCCGAGGGCCTGCACCGGCACGGCCGGCCGCACGGCGTCTGCGAGTTCCGCACCGAGGACGGCACCTTCCGCCTCGACTACGGCCGCCTCGGCCGGGGCGAGCGGCACACCGTCTACCCGCAGCAGGACCTCGTCGCCGACCTGCTGGACCAGTACCTGGCCCGCGGCGGGCGGATCCACTTCGAGACCGAGGCCCTCGCCGTGCATGACCCGCACGGCCTGCGGCCCGCCGTCACCGTGCGCGAACCCGACGGCCGCCCCGCCCGCTGGCAGGCCCGGTACGTCGCCGGCTGCGACGGCCGGTACGGCGCGGCCCGCGGCTCACTGCCCGCCGGCGCGGCCCGCCACCACCACGACCACGGCGTGACCTGGCTCGGCCTGCTCGCCGAGGCACCGCCGAGCATGGACGCCGTGGGCTACGCGCTGCACCGCCGGGGCTTCGCCGGACACATGGCCCGCTCCCCGCAGGTCACCCGCTACTACCTGCAGTGCGAACGCGGCACCCCGGCCGACGCCTGGCCCGAGGACCGGATCTGGGACGAACTGGACCTGCGGCTGCGCGCCGCCGAGCACGGGCCGCTGCACCGCGGCCCGATCCTCCAGCGCACCGTCATCGACCTGGCGTCCGACGCGATCGAGCCGCTGCGCCACGGCGCCCTCTTCCTGGTCGGCGACGCCGCGAGCCTGCTCAGCCCGTCCGCCGCGAAGGGCGCGAACCTCGCGGTGCTGGAGGCCGAGCTCCTCGCCGAGGCCCTGATCGCCGACCTCGGGCACGGCGACCCCGAGCCGCTCACCCGCTACTCGGCGCGCTGCCTGGAGTACATCCGGCGGGCCCGGGACTTCTCCGGCTGGATGATCCGGCTGCTGCACGGCCCGTCCGGCGCGGCCGGCCCGCCCGTCCCCATCGAGCCCCTGCGCACCTCGCGCAGCCGGCAGGACTGGTTCGCCGACCACTACGTCGGCGTCTGACCGGCCCACCCCCGCGTATCACCGAGCCCCCGAACCCTCGATCCCGGACGCCCCCATGACGACCACACCCCCCGACGACGCCGCCCGCCTCCGCGCCGCGGCCGACTTCGTCCGCGAGCAGGACACCACCACCCTGCTCCCGCTCCTGCTGCCCGGCCTCGACGGCCCGGAGCTGCGCGACCTGGCCCACCACTGCCGCCTGGCGCACGCCGCGCTGCTGGTCTTCCCCCCGGACCAGCGGACGCTGCGGGCCGAGCTCGCCGCCTGCGGACTGGTCGCGGACGGCCCGGCCACCCCCAGCGTGGTCGTCCGCGACCGGCTGGCCCGACGCCACCGGCGCGACGCGGCCGAACTCGACGTCACCATCCTGCGCCCGCCGGTGCACGGCCCGGACGGCGAACGCCGGGAGGTCGAGCTGTTCGTGCTGCCCGTGCCGCCGGACTCCCCGCTGGCCGGCCTCGCCGCGCACGAACGGGAGGCGCAGCACGAGGCGCACCTCGCCCTGGAGGTCCGGCACCCGGACCCGCTGGTGCTGCACGGCCTGTGCACCCTCCTCACCCGGCACGGCGCGCGCGCCGACGGTGGCGGGTACAACCCGCACGAGAACGGCACCGTCTTCTACTTCACCACCCCGTCCGCGGCCGCCGCCGGTTCGCCGGCCGGGTACCGGCGGGTGGAGATCTACGCCCCCGGCGACCACCGCAGCGTCCTCGCCACCCACCACTCCACCCACCACTCCGGCCACCTCGCCGGCCCGCCCGCCGGCCGCCTGCCGGAGCCGCGCGGCGCGCACCGGCCCGCCGAGACGCTGCTGCACCTGATGACCGGGGCCTGGACGACCCAGGCGCTCGCGGTCAGCGCGCAGCTGCGGCTGCCCGACGCCCTGGACACCGGCACCGGCACCGACCCCGCGACGCTGGCCAGGCGGATCGGCGCCCACCCGGAGAGCCTGGCCACCCTGCTGCGCTACCTCGCCATGCTGGGCGTGGTGACCGAGCAACCGGACGGCTTCCGGCTCACCGAACTGGGCGGCCTGCTGCGCGCCGACTCCCCGGGCTCGATGCGGCCGCTCGCGCTGATGTACGGCGGCCCGTTCTACCGCTCCTTCGGCCACCTCGACCACACGGTGCGGACCGGGCAGACGGCCTTCGACCACCTCTTTGGCGAGAACCACTTCGACCACTTCGCCCGCCACCCCGAACTCGCCGACCTGTTCGACCGGTCGATGGCCGCGAGCTCGCGGATGTTCGACCCGCTGCCCGGCCACCCGGTGGTCACCGCCGCGGCCGGCGCGGCCACTCCCGCGACCGTCGTCGACATCGCCGGCGGCAACGGGGAACTGCTCGGCCGGATCCTGGCCGCCCACCCGAGCCTGCGCGGCGTCCTGCTGGAGCGGCCGCACGTCGTCGAGGCCGCCCGCCGCGCCCTCGGCGACCGGGGCCTCGGCGACCGCTGCCGCTACCGGACCGGCGACTTCGCCGACGTGCCGCCGGGCGGGGACGTCTACCTGCTCTCCCGGGTGCTGCACGACTGGGACGACGACCGCTGTCGCGAGATCCTGCGCCACTGCGCCCGCGCGATGCCCGCCCACGCCGACCTGCTGATCGTCGAACGGGTACTGCCCGCCGACGGCTCCGCCTCGCTCGCCACCGCGTGGGACCTGCACATGGTCTGCAACGTCGGCGGCCGCGAACGCCGCGCCGACCACTACGCCCGCCTGCTCGCCGACGCCGGCCTCGAACTCGTCGACCGCGCCCCCCTCCCCCTGGACGCCACCGTCCTCCACGCCCGCAAAGCCACCGTCCCCGGCCCCGCCCGCACCCCTTCCCCCGCCCCACTGGCCGTCCATCGGTAGCACGACGGAGTGGGAAGTCGGATCCGCCGACTTCCCACTCCGTGCCGGGCGGTTTCGACTCGGTCCTCGTGGCCCCCGGGTTGCCGACGGCTCGGGCCGGCCGACACCCGGGGCGCGGCACTACAGGGCGGTGTTGCGGTGTCGGGTGCGGTAGGTGCGGGGGGTGGTGCCGGTGAGGTGGGAGAAGTGGTGGCGGAGGGCGGCCGGGGAGGTGAAGCCGGTGCGGGCGGTGATCCGTTCGACCGGTTCGTCGGTGGTCTCCAGCAGTTCGCGGGCCCGGTCGAGGCGGAGGCGGAGCAGGTACCGGGCCGCGCTGGTGCCGGTCTGCGCGCGGAAGCGGCGGTCGAGGCTGCTGACGCTGATGCCGGCGTGGGCGGCGAGGTCCGCGGGGGTGAGCGGGAGGTGGAGGCGGGTCCGCAGCCAGTGGAGGGTCGGTTCGAGGCCGGCGGTGTCCGTGAGTTCCCGGTCGATGCGGTCGCGGACCCGGTCGGCGTAGCGGGAGAGCGGGGCGGTGAGTTCCCGGGCGGTCGCGGCGGTCGTCGCCTCGCCGTGGTCCTGGGCCAGCAGCCGCAGGCAGACGTCCAGGCCGCCGAAGACCCCGGCCGCGGTGAGGAAGGGGCCGTCGGCCACTGCCGTGCCGCACGGGTCGACCTCGATCCGGGGGTGACGCCGGGCCAGGTCCTCGGTGTGACGCCAGCCGGTGGTGGCGCGCCGGCCGTCGAGCAGGCCGGTGGCGGCGAGGGTGAACACCCCCGTGCCGATCGCCCCGATCCGGGCGCCCCGGGCGGCGGCGGCCCGCAGGGCGGCGAGCACGGTCTCCGGCGGGCGCTCGTGGTGGGCGGCGTGGCCGGGGAGCAGCACGATGTCCGCGTCGGCCAGTCCGGCCGGCGACCACGGGAGGGTGATCGGCAGCGGGGCGGGTGCCCCGACGGCGGTGAGCCCGGGGGCGGCGCAGAGCCGCACCTGGTAGCCGACGCCGGGGTGGTGGCCCGCCGCCGTGTCGAACACCAGCCCCGGGGTGGTGAGGTGGTGTCCGGGCACCCCGTCGAGCACCAGGACGGCCACCACCGGCCGGTCGGCCCTGCCACCCCGGGGTTCCCGGACCATCGCTTCCTCTTCTCTCCGTCAGGTCTGCCGGTCGGTCTCAGTCGTGCTGCCGGATGGTCGCCCGGATCCAGTCCGCGAAGGCGGGCACGCTGCTGTAGAGGCCCGGGCCGTCGGAGCAGGGGCCGCTGCCGTCCCCGGGGCCGGAGGTGGTCCCGATCAGCTCCCAGCGGCCGCCGCGGCCCCGCTGGAGCTGCGGCCCGCCGGAGTCCCCGACGCAGGCCATGGCGCCCGGCACCCGGCTGACGGTGCAGAGCCGGGTCGGTCCCGCGTAGCCGGGGGCGCACTCGCCGACGGCGCCCCGCCGGGTCTCCAGCTCCTGGAGCCGGTCCGCGAACACCGCGTCCCGCAGGTCGGGGGCCTCGACGACGGTGCCGAAGCCGAGCAGCCGGGTCGGGGTGCCGGGCGGCCCCGGCCGATCGGCGATCCGGACGGGCCGCTCCTTCACGGGGCGGTCGAGCCGGACCAGAGCCAGGTCATTGGCATTGGGAGTGCCCTGAGCATACCCGGGGTGGGTGACCGTGCGGTCGATCGCCCGGACGGTGCCGCCGGACCTGCGCTGCTCGGAGCCGATCCGGACGATCCCGTCCGGCTTCACCCCGACCGCCGGGTCGACGCAGTGGGCCGCCGTCAGCACCCACTGCGGGTGGATCAGCGTCGCCCCGCAGACGCCGTCGTTCATGTCCAGCGCGGGGATGGTCATCGGGATCGAGGCCATGAACGGGTAACGCTCCGTGGCGTCGTGCCCGTTGACGACGGCGCCGGCGGTGCCGGCCATGGTGGTGGCGCAGACCGCCGCGGCCAGGGCGACGGTGGCCGCGCGCGCCGCGCGGCGGGGCAGAGACCTGAGCTTGAGCACGGGGAATCCCTTCGTCGGTGGTGGAGGTACGCGGCCGCCGGCAGTACGCCGCGGGCTCCGCGTACCGCCCATCCTCCGCACCGGCCCCGAACGGAAACAGCGGCTCCGCTGTCACCCTCGGCTAAATTCTGGACATGTCAGTGATCGCCGTGCTCGCGCTCGACGGGGTGCCGGGCCATGAACTCACCACGCCCGGGCTGTTCTTCGGCACCGCCGCCCGGTACCACCCGCACGTCGGCTACGAGGTGCGGTACTGCGCGGCGCCCGGCTTCCGCACCGCCGGCCCGCCGGCCGTCTTCCGGGCCGACCCGCCCTGGGGGCTGGAGGGGCTCGACGGGGCCGACACCGTGCTGCTGCCCGGGTGGGCCGGCTTCCGGGACGGCCCGCCCCCGGAGGCCGTGGCCGCGCTGCGCGCCGCCGCCGCCCGGGGCGCCCGGATCGGCGCGGTCGGCACCGGGGTGTTCACCCTCGCCGCCACCGGGCTGCTCGACGGCCGCCGGGCCACCACCGCCCGCCGGTACACGGCGGAGCTGGCGCGCCGGCACCCGCGGATCGAGGTCGACCCGGCGGGCACGGTCGTGGACGCCGCGCCGTACTACAGCGCGGCGGGGGTCCTCGGCGGCCTCGACCTCTGCCTGCGCCTGATCACCCTGGACCACGGCGAGGCGGTCGCCGTCGAGACGGAACGGCAGGTCTTCCTGGAGCTCCACGATCCCGCCGCGCCCGCCGAGGCCACGGCTACCGCCCCGCCGGGCGACTCCCTCGGACCGACCCTCCGGTGGCTGGAAGCCCACCTCGACCACCCGCTGACCCTGGACGACATCGCCGACCACGCCGGACTCACCGTCCGCGCCCTGACCCGGCGCTTCCGGGCCGAGACCGGCCTCCCGCCGCTCCAGTACCTGCTGCGGGCCCGCGTCCAGCTGGCGCAGCGGCTGCTGGAGCGCGGCGACGAGCCGGTCGAGCGGATCGCCCTCCGGACCGGGCTGGGCACGCCCGCCAATCTGCGCCACCACTTCCAGCGGCACACCGGCACCAGCCCCCGGATCTACCGGGCCGCGTTCCGCTCCCTGGTCACCACCCTGTCCGGGACGGAGCCGAGCGACTGACCTCACCCCCGCGCGTCGGCCGGCGACGGGGCGCGGGCGCACCCGGCCCGCGACCGCCCACCGGATGAAGTCGCCCCGGCGGCGGTCGGCACCGCCCCCGCAACGGGTACGGGTGACCGGACGACCCTCCGGAGGCCCGTATGTCCACATCCCCCCGGCCGAGCCCGACGCTGAGTCAGCTCGTGCGGACCAAGCCCGTGGAACAGTCGATCGCCGACACCCACGAGCCCGAGCACGCCCTGCGCCGCACCCTCTCCGCCCTCGACCTCACCGTCTTCGGCGTCGGGGTGATCATCGGCACCGGCATCTTCGTGCTGACCGGCACCGCCGCCAAGAACACCGCCGGCCCGGCCGTCGCCCTCTCCTTCGCGGCCGCCGGCGTGGTCTGCGCCCTGGCCGCGCTCTGCTACGCCGAGCTCGCCTCCACCGTCCCGGTGGCCGGCTCGGCCTACACCTTCGCCTACACCACCATCGGCGAGCTGCCGGCCTGGATCATCGGCTGGGACCTCGTGCTGGAGCTGGCCCTGGGCGCGGCGGTGGTCTCGGTCGGCTGGTCGGGCTACGTGCAGTCGCTGCTGGACAGCGCCGGCTGGGCGCTGCCGTACGCGATCTCCGGCGCCGACACGGACGGCTGGAGCTTCAACCTGCCGGCGGCGCTCCTGGTGCTGCTCCTGACGGCGGTCATCCTGCTGGGCATGCACCTCTCAGCCGAGGTGACCCGGGTGATCGTCGCGATCAAGGTGACGGCCGTGCTGATCGTCATCGTCGCCGGCCTGTTCTACGTCAAGGCCGACAACTACACGCCGTTCATCCCCGACGCGGTGCCGGTCGGGCACGAGTCGGGCGGCAAGGCCCCGCTGATCCAGGTGCTCTTCGGCTACACCCCGTCCGACTTCGGCGTGATGGGCATCTTCACCGCGGCCGCCGTGGTCTTCTTCGCCTTCATCGGCTTCGACATCGTGGCCACCACGGCCGAGGAGACCAGGAACCCCCAGCGCGACATGCCCCGGGGCATCCTGGGCTCGCTGTTCATCTGCACGGTGCTCTACATGGCGGTCTCGGTCGTGGTCACCGGGATGCAGAAGTACACCGAACTCTCCAGCGACGCCCCGCTGTCGGACGCCTTCAAGTCGGTCGGCGCGGACGTCTTCGCCGACATCATCGACGTCGGCGCGGTGGCCGGCCTCACCTCGGTGACGATGATCATGCTGATGGGGCAGAGCCGGGTCTTCTTCGCGATGAGCCGCGACGGCCTGCTGCCCCGGGTGTTCTCCACCGTCCACCCGCGCTTCAAGACGCCCTACCGGGCGGTGCTGATGCTCGGTCTGGTCGTCACCGTGCTGGCCGGTCTGATCCCGCTGGAGGAGCTGGCCGAGCTGGTCAACATCGGCACCCTGTTCGCCTTCGTGGTGGTCTCGATCGGCGTGGTCGTCCTCCGCCGGACCAGGCCCGACCTGCCCCGGTCGTTCCGCTGCCCGTGGGTGCCGGTGCTCCCGGTCCTCTCGGTGGCGGCCTGCCTGTGGCTGATGCTCAACCTGCCGGTCCAGACCTGGTGGCGGTTCGGCGCCTGGCTGGCCGCCGGACTGCTGGTCTACTTCCTGTACGGGCGCGGTCACAGCCGGATCGGCCGCCGCGGCACGGTGGCGCCGCCGCCGGCGGGCACCGTCCGGTAGCGGGGGAGCGGCGTGGACGCCGTCCGGGTCGCGGTGGTGACCAGCGCCGCCGGCCTCGCGCACGACCAGGACCTGCCGTCGATCGTGGCGGCCCTGCGCGCCGCCGGGCTGGCCGCGGAGCCGGTGCGCTGGGACGCGGCCCGCCCGGCCCGGGCGCGGTACGAGCTGGCCGTCATCCGGTCGACCTGGGACTACGTGGAGCGCCTCGACGCGTTCCTGACCTGGGCCGACGCCACGGCGGCCGGCACCCGGCTGTGGAACCCGGCGCCGGTGGTCCGCTGGAACAGCGACAAGCACTACCTGCGGGAACTCGCCGGGTACGGGGTGCCCGTGGTGCCGACCCGGATCCTCGAACCGGGGGAGCCCTGCACCCCGGCCGACTTCGACCGGGCGCACGGGGTGGTGGTCAAACCCGCGATCTCCGCGGGCGCCGTGGACACCGCCCGCTACCGGCCCGGCCGGTCCGCGGACGCCGCCCGGCACGCCCGCACGCTGCTGGAGCGGGGCCGCAGCGTGCTGGTCCAGCCGTACCTGCCCCGGATCGCGGAGGGCGAACGCGCCCTGGTCTTCGTCGGCGGCGCCTTCAGCCACGCGATCCGCAAGGAACCGCTGCTGACCGAGCCGGGGGTGATCGACAACGACCGGGCGCCGCACCTCGGCGTCGTCCCGCACCGGCCGACCGGGGCGGAGGTCCGGACCGCGCTCGCGGCCCTGGCCGCCGTCCCGGACCCCCGCGCCCTGCTCTTCGCCCGGGTGGACCTGGTGCCGGCCGACACCGGGGAACCGCTGGTCCTGGAGCTCGAACTGATCGAGCCGAACCTGTTCCTGGACACCGACCCGGCCGCCCTGGACCGCCTCGTCGCGGCGGTGGCCGCGCGGGCCCGGGCGCGCGGGCCCGACGGGTGACGTTCGCGCGGGTCGGCGGACGACCGGCCCGGCGGGCGCGCGACCCCGCCCGATACTGCGGACATGACACCCACTCGCAAGAGCGCACTGCTGCGCCTCGCCGCGGTCACCGCCGTCACCGCGCTCCTCGCCCTCACCGTCCCGGTCGCCGGCGCCGGCGGTGCGGCGCTCGACGACGGTGCCCGCCACCGGCCCTGCGTGGCCTCCGCGCCGCCCGAGGGCGGCCCGGCGCTCGACGTCCTGCGGATCGCCGAGCAGGCGAAGGCCGAGCTGGACCTCGAATCGGTGATCCTGCGGGTCACCGTCGACGGCCACGAGGTCGTCACCTCCGCGCTCGGCGAGTCGATGACCGGGGTCCCGGCCGAGCCCGCCATGCACTTCCGCAACGGCAACATCGCCATCAGCTACCTGGGCACGGCGCTGCTGCGGCTGGTCGACCAGGGCGTGGTCGGCCTCGACGAGCCCGTGGCGCGCTGGCTGCCGGACCTGCGGGACGGCGAGCGGATCACCCTGCGGATGCTCGGCGACTCCACCACCGGCCTGGTCGACTACGTCACCAGCCCCGGATTCGGCGAGGGCCTCTACGCCGACCCGTTCCGCCAGTGGACGGCAGAGGAGCTGGTCGCCGTCTCCACCCACCAGGACCCGTGGTACGACCCGGGCACCAACTGGAGCTACTCGCACGCCAACTTCGTGCTGCTGGGCGCCGCCGTGGAGAAGATCACCGGCACCCGGCTGGACGTGCTGCTCCAGCGCGAGGTGCTGGACCCGCTCGGGCTGCGCGAGACCCGCAACAGCTTCACCCCCGACATCCCGACGCCGGTGCTGCACGCCTTCACCGCCGAACGCGGCACCTACGAGGAGTCCAGCTTCTGGAACCCCTCCTGGACCACCGCCCCCGGCGCGGTGGAGACCACCGACATCTGCGACCTGGAGCGCTCGGCGGGCGGCATCGGCTCGGGCGAACTGCTCTCCCCGGCCGCCTACCGGGAGCTGCTGAACCCGGGCACGGTCGGCCTGGGCCACCAGACCGAGAAGTGCCCGGCGACGGTCTGCCTGCCGAACACCGAGGCCACCCACTACGGCATGGGCGTCGTCGTGCTGGGCGACTGGATCGCCCAGCACCCGCTGTTCTACGGCTACTCCGCAGCCCAGGCCTACCTGCCCTGCGAGCACCTGGCCATCGCCGTCTCGACCACCAAGGGCCGCGGCACCCCGGACGGCCACACCGCCCACCTGATCAGCCAGCGGATCGCCGCCGCGCTCGCCCCGGACCACCCCATCCCCGACTTCGGCTGACCCGCCGGGCCGACCCGCCGGACGGGTGGATTGCCCGACGGCCGGTGCGCGCCGGGGCAGGGGCCGCCGCGCACCGCCGAATACTCGCGCCGTGCGGCGGACGGCGCCGCCGCCCGGACGAGGGAGGACCCCTGATGTACCGTCACCGTCACCGGACCGCGCGGTGGACCGTCGCGTCGCTGGCCGCGCTGCTGCTCAGCGGTCCGCTGCTCACCGGGTGCACCTCGGCGGCCGGCACCGGCCCGGAAGCGGCGCCCGCTCCCTCGTCCACCCCGCCGAGCACCCCGCCGTCCACCCCGCCGAGTACTCCACCGAGCACCCCGGCGAGCGCCCCGGCCACCGCGCCGCCGGTGCAGCCGCCGCCCCAGCTGACCGAGCAGCAGGTGACCGCCGCCGTCGACCGGATCGACGGCTACGCGCAGGACGCCCTGGCCAAGACCGGCCTCCCGGGGCTCGCCCTCGCCGTCGTCTACCGGGACAAGGTCGTCC
This sequence comes from Kitasatospora sp. NPDC093806, assembly GCF_040683335.1. Lineage (NCBI taxonomy): Bacteria > Bacillati > Actinomycetota > Actinomycetes > Kitasatosporales > Streptomycetaceae > Kitasatospora > Kitasatospora sp. NPDC093806. The sequence continues at coordinate 4,277 of NZ_JBFBDO010000055.1, read as the reverse complement.
ACGCGAAGGGCTTCGGCGTCCGGCAGCTCGGCAAACCGGAACAGGTGACCCCGGACACCGTCTTCCAGCTCGCCTCGCTCTCCAAGCCGCTCTCCTCGACCGTGGTCGCCGGCGTGGTCGGCCAGAAGACCGTGAAGTGGGACGACCCCGTCTCCGCGCACGACCCGGGCTTCGCGCTGGCCGACCCCTGGGTGTCCACCCACGTGACGATCGCCGACCTGTTCGCGCACCGCAGCGGCCTGCCGGACCACGCCGACGACCTGCTGGAGGACCTCGGCTACCCGCGCGACTACATCCTCCAGCACCTGCGCGACCAGCCGCTCGCGCCGTTCCGGGCCAGCTACGCCTACACCAACTACGGCCTGACCGAGGCCGCCGTGGCCGTGGCCAAGACGAAGGGGGTGGCCTGGGAGGACCTGGCCGCGGACGTCCTCTACAAGCCGCTCGGGATGGGCTCGACGAGCTCGCTGCGCTCCGCCTACGACAGCGCGGCGAACAAGGCGGTGCCGCACGTCCGGATCGGCACCGGCACCAGCTGGCAGGTCAGCACCACCGCGAACGCGGACCCGCAGGCGCCGGCCGGCGGGGTGAGCTCCACCGTCCAGGACCTCGCCCGGTGGATGCGGCTGCAGCTCGCCGACGGCGCCTTCGAGGGCCGGCAGGTGATCGACGCGGCGGGCCTGAACGAGACCCGGCTGCCGCAGATCGTCTCCGCCCCGCCGCGGTCGCCGGCCGGCAACGCCGGCACCTACGGGCTCGGCTGGAACGTCAGCCACGACCCCCGGGGCCGGCTGCGGCTGAACCACTCCGGCGCCTTCGAACTCGGCGCGGCCACCGTGGTGACCCTGCTGCCCTCCGAGCAGCTCGGCATCGTGGTGCTGACCAACGGCCAGCCGATCGGCGTCCCGGAGGCGGTGGCCGAGGAGTTCTTCGACCTGGCCCAGGAGGGCCACGAGACGGTGGACTGGCTCGGCTTCATGGGCAAGGTGGTCCCGGCCGCCGCGCAGAGCGGCGTCTCGCCGACCGACTACGCCAAGCCGCCGGCCGGCGCCGCCCCGGCGAAGTCCGACGCGGCCTACGTCGGGACGTACGGCAACGGCCACTTCGGGCCGCTGACCGTGACCGCCGAGAACGGCGGGCTGGTGATGAGCCTGGGGCCGGGCAACCTCCGGTTCCCGCTCCGGCACTACGACGGGGACGTGTTCAGCTTCCAGACCCAGGGGGAGAACGCGGTCGGCCTCTCCGGGGTGACGTTCACCGTGGGCGCCGACGGGCGGGCCTCGACCGTGGTGGTCGAGCAGCTCAACCACGAGGGGCTGGGGAGCTTCACCCGCAGCTGAGCGGCGGGCGAGCAGGCGGGCGGCCGGGCGGTCGGGCCCGGGGTGCTGGAGCGCCCCGGGCCCGGCCGGCTCGGCGTCGTCAGGACGCGTCAGTACGCCGAGGTGAACGCGGTGAAGAAGCGGGACGCGATCGGCGAGCCGGAGCCGTTGAAGCACAGCGGGTACAGGTTCGCCGTGCCGGAGCTGCGGGCCCAGGGCGCGGCCAGGCCGCAGTAGTCCGGACCGCTGCCGAAGGCGGTGACCTGCGCGGTGTCCGAGGGCACCGCCACGTTCGGCAGGTTGACGGTGTAGGGGACGGAGCCGCTGAGCGTGTTGGCCGGGCCGGTGGAGTTGTAGTTGGTCCCGGCGGGCACGGTGCCGTTGAACCACAGGTAGCCGAACAGCTTGGGCGGCAGGGCCGGCCCGTGCACGGCCCGCTTCACCGAGTAGCTCAGCGTCCAGCGGGTGTCGTACAGGGCGTTGGCCGCGTTGTAGCAGTTCACCACGACGGTCTGGCCGGACGCGGCGGGCGCCCAGTCGGCCACCTTGCAGCGCGCGCCCTGGACCGGGTCGACGGCGGTGACCTCGATGTTCCCGACGGGGGTGGAGGCGCCCAGGCCGGGCAGCCAGGCCTTCCAGACGCCGCTGCCGCCGTGGCTGACGGCGTTCACCGCGCCGGCCGAGTTGTACTGGGTGAGCACCGCCCCGGAGGCGTCGGAGTAGAGGTAGCCGTAGCTGCCGCCGGCCGGGGAGGGCACCCCGCTGCTGGTCGTGTAGAGCACGGTGAAGCGGGTGTCCTCGGGCGCGCCGCCCGGCCGGTGGCAGGAGACCGTGACGTCCTGTCCGGTCCCGGCGGTGGCCCAGCCGCGGACCTGGCACCAGCTGCCGGTGCGGCCGACGGCCGTGGCGTGCGCGATGCCGCCGGGGCCGGCGATCAGCGGGAAGTGCACGACGTAGGAGCCGGTGCCGAGCTGGTCCACCCGCACCGGGTTGGTGGCGGGGGAGGGCCAGCTGCCCCACTGGCGGGTGGTGTCCGGCACGTACGCCGGCGGCGGGGTGGGGTTGTCGAGGAACGCGAAGCCCCAGCGGTCGGGTACGGCGGCGTGCGCCGGGCCGGCCGCCGGGATGCCGACGCCCAGCAGGGCGGCGAGCAGCGCGAGGACGGAGAGGGCGGAACGGACGGGTCTGACCGGTGGTGCGACGGTGCCGGCGAGCATGGGCGTACCCCTTGGGTGTGAGGAGACACGGGCGGCCTGCGCGGTGGTGCCCGCACTGCGGTTCCGCGCGCACCGTCCGTAGCGGGCCGGTGCGCGGTGGGCGGCGGGCGGACGGTCCCTCAGGGAGGACCGGTGCTGCCCGGCGCCGGCCGGCAGTGTCGGGGTCGGGGGTCAGGCCCGACGGCGCTCACATCGTAGGGGCGCCGCGCGGCGTGGCACAGGCCTCCGGCACGGGCCCGCCGGTGGGTTGTCGGCCGTTCGTCGAGTGCCCGCGGCCGGTCTCGCGGACCCCGCCCGCCCCGGCCGCCCCGCCCGCCGCCGCACGGGCCCCGGCACCCGCGCCCCGTCGCGTCCGCCCCGCCCGCCCGATGGCCGGAAACCCGTCGGCCGGCTGCCTTACAGCGGGCGCACCTGCGGCAGGCCCTCCTCGACGATCCGGGCGAACACCCGCTCGTCGGCGGCGAAGCGGCTGTCGGCCACCGGCAGGTGGACGACCAGCTCGGTGACGCCGGCCTCGGCGTAACGGCCCGCCAGGTCGACGAACCGGTCCACCGACGCGCACGGGCGCTCCGTCGTGTAGCCGGTGAGCAGGATCCGGTCCAGCTCCTTGACGTCGCGCCCCTGCTCGGCGCAGAGCTCGCCCAGCCGGTCCAGCCGGCGGGCCACCCGGCCAGGGCAGTCCGCCGGCGGCAGGTCCCCGGCCGGGCAGCTCACCCAGGCCTGCCCGTACCGGGCCGCGAGCCGCATGGCGCGCGCCCGTTCGCCCGCGACGGCGAAGGGCACCCGGGGCCGCCGCACCCGGTCGGGCACCGTCCGCGCCTCCTCGGCCGGGTGGAGCCGTCCGGTGCGGGCGGTGGCGGGAGCGGTCAGCAGCCGGTCCAGCAGGCCCACGAACTCCTCGAACCGGTCCTCCCGTTCGTCGAGCGAGCGGGGCCCGTCGCCGAGCGCCGAGGCGTCGAAACCGGTGGTGCCGCAGCCGACGCCGAGGGTGAACCGGCCCGAGGAGACGTCGTCGAGGGCGGCGACGTCCTCGGCCAGCGCGACCGGGTGCCGGACGTTGGGGCTCGACACCAGGCTGCCCAGGCGGATCCGCTCGGTCACCGCGGCGGCGGCCGCCAGCACGGGGACCGCGCCGAACCACGGGCGCTCGCGGAAGCCCTGGTAGGAGAGGTGGTCGTAGGTCCAGGCGGAGTCGAAGCCGCCCTCCTCGGCGTCGCGCCAGAGCCGCCGGGCCTCGGCCCAGGGGTGGATCGGCAGGATCAGCAGCCCGATTCTCATCCGCCGAGCCTACGGGGCGTCGGGCAGCGATCGGACCGGCCCTGGGTCAACCGTCGGCCCCGTCAGCCGTCGGTCAGCCGGAGCGGGACGTAGACGACGGTCAGGGAGGTCACCGCCGCCGCGAAGCCCAGCACCGCGCCCGCCGCGACGTCGCCGGGGTAGTGCACGCCCGTGTGGACCCGGGAGTAGCCGACGGCGACCGCCAGTGCCCCGAGCGGCACCGCGGCCGCGGGCAGCACCACCCCGACGGCGGTGGCGAAGGCCGTCGCGGAGGCGGTGTGCCCGGAGGGGAAGGAGGCCGACTTCGGCATCGGGACCTGCCGGGCGACGACCACCCGGGCCCGCTCCCGGTCCGGCCGCCGCCGGTGGACCAGCCGCTTGCCGAACAGGTTCGCCGCCACCGAGGCCAGCGCGACGGCGCCGGTGCCGGCCGCGGCCGCCCGCCGGCACCGGCCGGGCCGCA
>NZ_JBFBDO010000054.1:0-55278 GCF_040683335.1 Kitasatospora sp. NPDC093806 | reverse complement strand
CTTGGCGCCGGCCGGGGCGGCGGGTCCGGCACCGGCGGCGGGGGCGGCCGGAGCGGCCGGGGCGGCCGTCGCGCCGACCGGGGCCGGGGCGGGGCCGTCGGCCGGGCCCTTCTTCTGCCGGGGGCGGAACCACGCGCCGGTCGACTCGGCCTCGGAGGTGGCCGGCGGGATCTCCCACTCCGGCGGCAGGTTCGGCGGAGTGGCGGCGCGCGCGCCGCCGTCCACCACGCCGAGCACCGGGGAGGTGGGCGCGGCGGAGCGGTGCCGGGGGCCGGCCGGCTCGGCGGGCGCCGGGGCGTCCTCGGCGGTGCCGTCCTCGTTCTTGACCGTGCTGCGGACCACCACCGGGGGGATCGGGCGCGAGCCGGGGATGTTGATCCGGACGCGGGTGGTGAGGGTGGTCTCGGTCTTGGGGGCGTCGTCCTCGCCCTCCGGAGCCGAGCCGTTGGCGGTGCCGGCACCCGTCCGGTCGCCGTCGGCGAAGCCCGGCGTGCCGTAGGGCGGGGTGCCCGACGGGTAGGCGTCCGGGCCCGTGCGCCGAGGCGTCGGGTGGGCGTTCTCAGATTCGCGGCTGCTCAATGCTGCTCTGCTCCGGGTTCGCGGGCCGGGCCGTGCGGCGCGACCGCGGTTCGTCGGCGCCGGGCCTCACGGGCGGCGTCGGGTACGGCGTTCTGCGGCACCACCATACTGGGAAGAACCGAGCGGTGAACCGGTTCGGATAGAACCCGATACGTCCGGTTCTTCCGGTATGAGAGTACGACCGGGTGGTCCTGACTGCTCGTCGTACCGGCCACCGTACGCGGCGGCCGGTACGGGTCAGCGCGGCGGGCCCGGCACCCCGGGGAACCAGCTGGTCCGGGTGGGCAGGGTGGCGCAGATCACGCCCAGGATCGAGCCGACGAACAGCCAGGCGAGCGACGTGGCATTGGTCCAGAGCACGTTGTCCCCCTCCGGGCGGGGGACCATCACCAGCAGCAGTGCCAGGAACCAGCCGGCCGCGGGCACCGCCGCGCCGAGCCGGGTGCCGGTCACCCGCAGGCCGCCGTAGAAGGTGGCGGCGGTGGCGGCGAGCGCCAGCAGTACCCCCACGGGTGGCCACAAGGCCTGCACAAATGCTCCGCATACCGACACCGCGATGCCGAGCAGGAAGAACAGGACATAAGCCGCGATCCGTGCGAGGCGCGGGGGCTGGGGCTCGTTCAGCCGCTCGTCCCGGGTGCCGAGGACGGCCGCCGGGATCGAGCGGCGCGCGGGCGGGGTCATCGGGCGTGCTCCTCGACGGTGTCGGTCGGCGCGGTGCCGGTCGGCGCGGTCCTGTCCGGGGCCGTCCCGGCCGGGACCACCTCGTCCGGGGCCGCCTCGGCCAGGCCGGCGAACAGGTCGGTCTCCGGCAGCTCCGGCCCGGCCTGGCCGTGCACCAGCTGGTAGTACTCGGTGCCGAGCAGCGGCTGGCCGAGGTGGTTGGAGAGCCCGAACGACGCCCCGCGCACGGTGATCTGGGTGGCGTGCGCGGCCATCGCGGCGGCCTTGCGGTCCGCGTACGCCTCGCCGTCCAGCACGGTGGTGACCACCTCGTCGGCGACCACCCCCGGGATGTCGGCGGGCCGGGCCACCCCCGGGAACGCCGCCTGCGCGGCGGTGGCGGCGAGCGCCCGGTCGAGCACCGAGCGGGGCATCCGGTTCCAGTACACCTTGGCGATCCGCCAGGCCGGGCCCAGCTCGGGCCGGTACGCCGGATCGGCGGCCAGCTCGTGGGCGCGGGTCGCGACCCGGTGTGCCTGGATGTGGTCGGGGTGCCCGTAGCCGCCGTCCGGGTCGTAGGTGACCAGCACCTGCGGGCGCACCTCGCGGACCACCGCGACCAGCCGGCCGGCCGCCTCGTCCACGTCGGCCCGCCAGAAGCAGCCGGGCGCGTCGTTCTCGGGCACGCCCATCATCCCGGAGTCGCGGTAGCGCCCCGGGCCGCCCAGGAAGCGGAAGTCGGCGACCCCGAGCTCGGCCATCGCCGCCGTCAGCTCGCCGATCCGGTGCCCGCCGAGGGTGTCGTCCCGATCGGCCGTCAGATGGGCCAGCTCCGGCGGGATCACCTCGCCGCCCTCGCCGAGGGTGCAGGTCACCAGGGTGATCTGGGCGCCCTCGGCGGCGTACCTGGCCATGGTGGCGCCGTTGTTGATCGACTCGTCGTCGGGGTGCGCGTGCACCAGGAGCAGGCGGCGGCCGGTAGTCGAGGTCATGGGGGGAAGCCTAACGACCGGCCGGGGAGGGTCAGAGCCTCAGACCGTTGATCATCCCGGCCAGGTTGCTGGTGACCTGGCTGATCGAGGGAGCGATGGAGCTGGACGCCAGGTAGAAGCCGAGCAGCGCGCAGACGATCGCGTGCGCGAGCTTCAGGCCGGAGCGGCGGATCAGCACCACCACGATGACCAGCATCAGCATGGCTGCGGAGATGGACAGGGCCATGGCGGCTCACACCCCTTTCCGGGTGCACCGCCCTCCGGCGGAGGGACGGCGGTCGGACCGTGCGGGACTCGCGGTCGGGTGACGGGGTCGCGTCGGGTGACGGTCTTCGCGTCGGGTGACCGTTTCGCTTCGGGTGACCGGGGCCCGGGACGGGGCCTGGCGATCACTCGTGCACCAGTCATACCCGATGGGTGAGGGTGTCATTACGGTCGGTGAGTCCGCACACCCCGGGGCACGGTGGCACCGGTGGGGCGCATGGGCCGGTCGGAGGGGGTGCGGACCCCTTCCGGGCGTACTTGCGCCCGATGCTCCGAACGAGTGATCACCATCGGCCGACCCCGGGTCGTAGGGTCTGGTGCCATGACCACCCACACCTCAGCGGACACCTTCCCGAGGCAGTACGCGCGCACCCTGCGCTACACCGTCGGCGCCCCCCGGTCGTTCTCCGTCACACCCGACGGGGCCCGGGTCGTCTTCCTGCGTTCGCGGTCGGGCAGCGACCGCGCCAACCTGCTCTGGACCCTCGACACCGCCACCGGCGAGGAGCGGATCGCCGCCGACCCGGTGGCCCTGCTCGGCGGCGGCGAGGAGGACCTCTCCCCGGCCGAGAAGGCCCGCCGCGAACGCAGCCGCGAGGGCTCGGCCGGCGTCGTCGGCTACGCCCTGGACGGCACCGGCACGCTCGCCGCCTTCGCCCTGTCCGGCCGCCTGTTCACCGCCGACCTGGTCGCCGGCACCAGCACCGAGCTGCCCGCCGAGGGCCCGCTGCTCGACCCGCGCCCGTCCCCGGACGGCACCCACGTGGCGTACGCCAACACCGCCGGCGAGCTGCGGCTCACCCGGACCGACGGCACCGCCGACTGGGCCTTCGCCCAGCCCGACGGCCCGGGCGTGACCTGGGGTCAGGCCGAGTTCATCGCCCAGGAGGAGATGGGCCGCGACCGGGGCTACTGGTGGTCCCCGGACAGCGACCGGCTGCTGGTCGAGCGGGCCGACGACACCCCGGTGAACCGCTGGTGGATCGCCGACCCGGCCAACCCGGACCGCGAGCCCGCCGAGGTCGCCTACCCGGCCGCCGGCACCGCCGACGCCGAGGTCGGCCTCTGGGTGCTCGGCCTGGACGGCACCCGCACCGAGGTGCAGTGGGACCGCGCGGCCTTCCCCTACCTGGCCCGGGTGCACTGGTCGAAGGGCGGCGTGCCGCTGCTCCTCGTCCAGGCCCGCGACCAGCGCGCCCAGCGGATCCTCGGCTTGGACGTCGCCACCGGCGCCACCGAGGTGCTGCACGAGGAGCACGACGACACCTGGCTGGAGCTGTTCCAGGGCGTGCCGGCCTGGACCCCGGACGGCAAGCTGGTCCGGATCTCCGACGAGTCCGGGGCCCGCTCCCTGGTGATCGGCGACCAGACCGTCACCGGGGCCGACCTGCACCTGCGCTCGGTGCTCGCGGTCACCGCCGACGAGGTCTTCTTCACCGCCTCCGGCGGCACCGCCGAGACCGACCCCGAGCCTGGCTGGGTCGCGGTCGGCCGGATCGGCCACGACGGCAAGCGGCTCGGCTGGGAGGCCGCCAACGGCCGCCCGTTCACCTCCGTCACCACCGCCGTGCACGCGGCCGGCATCACCGTCCGGGCCACCGCCGAGCCGGACCTGCCCGGCACCCTGGTCCAGGTCGCCCGGGACCTCCCGGAGGGCGTGGTGGTGGACGACATCGCCACCATCGCCTCGTACGCCGAGACTCCGGTGATCACCGCCCGCCCGGTGTTCCGGTTCGCCGGCGAGCGCCGCATCCCCGCCGCCGTCTTCCTGCCCACCGGCTACGACCGGGAGCGGGACGGCCTGCTGCCGGTCCTGATGGACCCGTACGGCGGCCCGCACGGCCAGCGCGTCGTCCAGGCGCACAACCCGCACCTCAACTCGCAGTGGTTCGCCGACCAGGGCTTCGCGGTCGTCGTCGCCGACGGCCGGGGCACCCCCGGGCGCGGCCCGGCCTGGGAGAAGTCGATCGCCTTCGACTTCGCCGGCGCCACCCTGGACGACCAGGTCGACGCCCTCCGGGCGCTCGCCGGGGAGTTCCCGCTCGACCTCGGCCGGGTCGCCATCCGCGGCTGGTCGTACGGCGGCTACCTGTCGGCGCTCGCCGTGCTGCGCCGCCCGGACGTGTTCCACGCGGCGGTCGCCGGCGCGCCGGTCACCGACTGGCGGCTGTACGACACCCACTACACCGAGCGCTACCTGGGCCACCCGGCCGAGAAGCCCGAGGTGTACGACGCCAACTCGCTGACCGGCATGGCGCCCGGGCTGGAGCGGCCGCTGATGATCATCCACGGTCTGGCCGACGACAACGTGGTGGCCGCGCACACCCTGCGGCTGTCCTCCGCGCTGCTCGCCGCCGGCCGCCCGCACACCGTCCTGCCGCTCTCCGGCGTCACCCACATGACGCCGCAGGAGGAGGTCGCGGAGAACCTGCTGCTGCTCCAGGTCGACTTCGTGAAGCGCTCCCTGGGGATCTGACCTGCGGTTTCGGTGGCCGGTACCCGTGACACGGGTACCGGCCACCGGCATGACATCCGTCATGCCGAAGGCAGGACGGCGGCCACTGCCGCCGCACCCCGGCCGGGCGGGACCCTGAGGTGGCACGAAGGACACCACCACGGGGAGAGGACCGGGACGATGGGCGCGGAGGTAGCCGCCTTCCGGGGCGTCAGCAAGAGTTACGGACGGGTGCGGGCCGTGGACGGCCTCGACCTCGTCCTGCGGCCGGGCGAGACCGTCGCCCTGCTCGGCCCGAACGGGGCCGGCAAGTCCAGCAGCCTCGACCTGCTGCTCGGCCTGCGCGAGCCCGACCGGGGCAGCGTCACGCTGTTCGGCGGCAGCCCGCGCGCCGCGATCGCGGCCGGCCGGGTCGGCGCGATGCTGCAGAGCGGCGGCCTGATGGCCGAGGTCAAGGTCCGCGAGCTGGTCAAGCTCGCCTGCGCCGTGCATCCGCGCGGCCGGTCGGTCACGGGGGTGCTGACCGACGCGGGGATCACCGAACTCGCCGAGCGGCGGGTCGACAAGCTGTCCGGCGGCCAGGAGCAGCGGGTCCGCTTCGCCCTCGCGATCGCCGGCGCCAACGACCTGATCGTCCTGGACGAGCCCACCACCGGCATGGACGTCACGGTCCGGCAGTCCTTCTGGGCGAGCATGCGGGCGCAGGCCGACGCCGGCCGCACCGTCCTGTTCGCCACCCACTACCTGGAGGAGGCCGACTCGATCGCCGACCGCGTCCTCGTCCTGCACCGGGGCCGGCTGATCGCCGACGGCAGCTCCGCCGAGATCAAGGCCCGGGCCGGCGCCCGCCGGATCACCTTCGAACTGCACGAGGCGGACGGCCCGTTCGACGAGGCGCCGCTGCGGCGGCTGCCCGGCGTCCAGGCGCTGGAGGTCTCCGCCCGCGTCCCCGGCGTCCGGACGGTGCGGATCCGCACCGCCGACGCGGACGCCGCGGCGGCCGCCCTCTACCGGGCGGGCCTGTACCCGCGCGGCCTGGAGGTCACCGGCCTCGGCCTGGAGCAGGCCTTCCTGACCATCACCGGCGAGCAGGACGCCGCCGTCGCCGATACCGCGCTGGAGCGTGTGTGATGACCACCCTGATCCTGCTGGAGATCACCCGGACCCTGCGCAACCGCAGGTACCTGCTGTTCACCGTGCTCTACCCGGCGCTGATGTACCTCTTCTTCATCCACGCCTACGGCACGAGCCAGCTGGCCGGCGGACTGCCGGTGAAGACCTACTTCATGGTGTCGATGGCCACCTTCGGCGCGGTCGGCGGGGTGCTGACCGGCAACGCCCAGCGGATCGCGCTGGAGCGCAAGAGCGGCTGGGTGCGGCAGCTGCGGCTGACCGCGCTGCCCGGCCGGGCGTACACCGCCGCCAAGATCGCGGCCACCGCGGTCACCACGCTGCCGGCGATCCTGGTGGTCTTCGCGGTCGGCGCCGGCCAGGGCGTCCGGCTGTCGGCGGCGCAGTGGGCCGGCCTGGCGCTGGCGCTCTGGCTGGGCAGCTTCGTCTTCTCCGCGCTCGGTGTCGCGCTCGGGTACGCGGCCGCGCCGGACTCGGTGCAGACCGTCGTGATGATCGCCTACATGGCGATGGCGCTGTTCGGCGGCACCTGGTTCCCGGTGACCGGCTCGCTGGAGCGGTTCGCCCGGTTCAACCCGGTGTACCTGTACAACCAGCTGGGCACCTTCACCCAGCCCGGGCACTCGCTGGACACCGTCGCGGTCGCCGGACTCGCCGCCTTCCTCGCGGTGTTCGTCGCCGCCGCGGCGACGCTGTACCGGCGCGACACCCGCCGGGCATGATGATCGACATGACCGACCCGCGCCGCACCCACCGCCCCGACGAGCAGCCGGAGGTGGGTGTGGCGCGCGCGTCCTTCATGAACGTCCCCGGCTCCCCGGTGGAGACCCGGCGCCAGCTGCTGGTCAAGATCGCCTGGATGATGCTGTGGATGATCTACCTGGGCTACCCGGTGGGCGACCTGCTGAACGGCGACCACGGCCCGGGCGCCCGGGTGCTCGGCTGGAGCTGCCTGGCCTTCTTCGTGGCCGGCTACATCCTGCTGGTGATCTTCCGCTCGACCGCGGGCATGCGGCCGCGGGCCTGCCAGGCGGTCGTCGCCCTGATGGTGGTGCTCGCGGTCACCGCCGCCTTCGTCCTCGGCGCGTCCTTCCTGAGCATGCTCATCTACGCCTCGGTCTGCGTCGCGATCATCACCCCGGCCCGCTACGCGCTGGCCGCGCTCGGCGGGATGGCCGCGCTCACCGCGGTGACCGGCGTGCTCAGCCACGCCGGCGTCGACCTGATCTCGACCTTCACCCTCAGCGCCTTCCTCTCCGGCCTCGCGATGGTCGGCCTCCAGCGGCTGGTCGCCACCATGAAGGAGCTGCGCGAGGCCCGGGCCGCCGTCGCCCACCTGGCCGCCTCGGAGGAGCGGCTGCGGCTCGCCCGCGACCTGCACGACCTGCTCGGGCACTCGCTGTCGCTGATCACCCTGAAGAGCGAGCTGGCCGGGCGGTTCATGGACGCGGGCAAGGACGAGGCGGCGCGGGCGCAGGTCGCCGACATCGAGAACGTCGCCCGGCAGTCGCTGATCGACGTCCGGGAGGCCGTCACCGGCTTCCGCCGGCCCACCCTGCCGGTCGAACTGGCCGCCGCCCGGACCGCGCTGGCGGCCGCCCAGGTCACCCTGGAGGCCTCGCCCGACCTGGTCGACGCCTGGCCGGGACTGGCCGCCGAGGAGGCCGGCGCGCTCGCCTGGGCGCTGCGCGAGGCGGTCACCAACGTCGTCCGGCACGGCGAGGGCGCCACCGTCTGCACCGTGCGCGCCGACGAGACCTGGGAGCACGACGGCGAGCGCTACGCCGTCCTGGAGATCACCGACGACGGGCGCGGACCGGGCAAGTCCCAGCCGGGCAACGGGCTCTCCGGGTTGGGGGAGCGGCTGGCCCTGGTCGGCGGCCGGCTGGAGACCGGACCGGGCGAGCGCGGCAAGGGCTTCCGGATCCGGGCCGCGGTGCCGCTGCGGACGGCCGCCGTCGCCCCGGAGTCATCCAAGGCCCCGTAGGGCGTGTCTTCCGCGTCGGCGGGAACGGACGGCGGGCAGCATGACGGCCATGTCGAAGCCTGCCGTGCTGGTGCTCGCCGTCCTGCTCCTGTCGCTGCTCCCCTGCGCCGCGCTCACCAAGGCCGGCGGTGCGCGCGCGGGGGCGCCGCGGGTGACCGGCTACTTCGCGCCCGCGCCGCTCGACGACCCCGCTACCCGCGCTCGAACCGGGCCCGCCGACCGACCTCGGTGAACCCCAACCCGCGGAAGAGGGCGGCCGAGGCCGGATTGTTCACGTTGACGTCCAGGAACACCTCCGCGTCCCCGCCCGCCCGCAGCCGCTCCAGCGCCGCCACGGCCAGCGCCCGGGCCAGACCCCGGCGCCGCCACGCCGGAACCGCCCCGACCTGCACCAGGAAGCCCTCGGCGCAGGCCACGAACCCGACCGCCGCCCCGCTTCCATCGAGGGCCACCAGCGAGGCGCCGGGCCGGAAGTCGTCCTCGACCAGCCAGTCCACCCACTCCTCCCGCGTCCACCCCGGGAAGCCGGGCCGGTCCGCGAACGACGCCCGGTACGCCTGGTAGAACGCCTCTTCCGTCGCCTCCCCCCACTCCTCGACCCGCACCCCCTCCGGCAGGGCGACCGCCTCCACCGCCTCCCTCAGCCGGAACACGTCCTCCGCGAACACCATCCGCAGCCCCCGCGACCGGAACAGCTCCTCGGCGGCGGGCGTCAACGCCTCCGTCTCCACCCGCACCCGGCCCTCGGCCGCCGCCAGCAGCCGGTCCAGCAGCGCCCCGCCGACCCCGCGCCCGCGCCACCGCGGATCCACCACCCCCACCACGGCCGACCCGCCGTCCACCGGCCGCACCGCCCCGCAGGCCACCAACCGCCCGCCCTCGTACGCCCCCACCCCGCCCGAGCCGTACCGCCGCCCCAGGAACCCCACCTCCCCGGTCACCGGCAGCCCCCCGTCCACCACCAGAGCACGCCGCACCACCCCCCGCACCGCCCCGAGCTCCGCAACCCCCAACTCCCGCCACTCCACACCCGTCTCCCTCGCACCCGGAAAGCCCGCCCACCCGAATGCCACCCCCCGGAGCGGACGAACGCAAGCGAGTTACCGCCCCCCGGAGTAGGAAGTCGGCCGGTCCGACTTCCTACTCCGGCGAAAGCGATTCGGGGCGGTTTTCGGGCCGAATTCCCGGTCCGACGGCGTCAGACGCGGGTGCGGAGGGCGGTGGTGAGCCAGGTGAAGACGGCGTGCAGGCTTTCGGGGCGGGGCCAGCCGTTGATCACCGACAGCAGGTGCCAGTAGCGCTCGGCGCGGGGGTCGTCGGCGGTCTCCAGGCGGCCGAGGAGCCAGGTCCGCAGGGCGGTGTCGTCCGGGCGGGCGAAGGTGGCGGCGTACGCGGCGGTGAGGGTGTCGACGACGGCGTCGGCGGCCGGGGAGTCGGGGGCGACGCCCGCGTCGAGGGCGGCGGTGACGGTGCTGCGGACGGTCTCGGTGAGGGCGCCGTGCAGGCCGGTGTCGTCGCCGGCCGCGCGTTCGGTGGCCTGGTGGACGGCCATCCGGCGGATCGCGGCGCGGAAGTCGGCGTCCTGCACGAGCTCGCCCAACTCCACCCAGGCGTCGACCTGTTCGGCGCTCGGATCGTCCGGTAGCTCGGGCATCGCGGAGCGCATCATGGCGACGAACTCCGGGTTGGCGTCCAGGCCGCCGAAGGTGGCGTCGATGAAGTCGTGGACGAGGCGCCGGCGTTCGGCGTCGGACAGCTTGGCGAGCTTGTGCATGAGTCTCATCTCCTCGGTCGTGGAACCGCGTTCGGCCACCGTCCGCAGCACGGCCCGGCGCAGCCGGAGCGTGCGGATCTGCACGTCCAGCGCGTCGGCGTGCGCGGCGGCGACCTCGCGCAGCGGGGCGGTGCGGTCCAGCACCCGCCCGATGGTGGCCAGGTCGAGCCCCAGCTCCCGCAGCGTGCGGACCAGGTCGAGCCGGGCCAGGGCGTGCACGTCGAAGCGCCGGTACCCGGCCGCCGTGCGGTCGGTGGGCGGGACGAGCCCGCTGTCGGCGTAGAACCGGACGGCCTTCACGGTCAGCCCGGTGCGCCGCGCCAGCTCTCCGATGGAGTACAGGGAGTCCAGGGTGTCGTCGTCGTCCCGCATGGGACCAGCCTGGCGTCTCCCCCCACGGGAGACTCAAGGGGGTTCCGCCGGGCGGGACGCCTTAGGGTCGGGCGCTATGAGTGAGAATCAGGGCGGTCCGGGGTCCGTGCGCGTGCTGCTGGCGGAGGACCAGGGGATGGTCCGGGAGGCGCTGGCGGCGCTGCTCGGGCTGGAGGGGGACATCGACGTCGTCGCCCAGGTGGGGCGCGGCGACGAGGTGGTGGACGCGGTGCTCGCGCACGACGTGCAGGTCGCGGTGCTGGACATCGAGATGCCCGGGATGACCGGCATCGAGGCCGCCGCCGAGCTGCGCCGGCGGGCGCCGGGGACCAGGGTGGTGATCGCGACCACCTTCGGCCGGCCGGGCTACCTGCGGCGGGCGATGGAGGCGGGCGCGGACGCGTTCCTGGTGAAGGACGCCCCGGCGGCCGAGCTGGCCGAGGCGATCCGCCGGGTGCTGCGCGGCGAGCGGGTGATCGACCCGGCGCTGGCGGCGGCCGCGCTCGCGGAGGGGGCGAACCCGCTGACCGCCCGGGAACGGGACGTGCTGGCGGCCGCGGCGGACGGCGCGGTGAACGCGGACATCGCCAAGCGGCTGCACCTGTCGGAGGGGACGGTGCGCAACTACCTGTCGATGGCGATCCAGAAGACCGAGGCCCGCAACCGCACCGAGGCGGTCCGGATCGCCCGCGAGAAGGGCTGGCTGTAGACCCCGGGCGGCCCTAGTTCAGCCGGTGGCGGGCCGCGCGGGCGTCCTGGCGGACCTTGGCGGCGGTGTCGGGGTCGAAGGCGTCGAGGATCTCGGCGTAGCCGTCCATCTCCTCCGCGCCGCCCAGGAAGTCGCCGGTGCGGACCAGGAGTTCGGCCCGTTCCAGCCGGAGCTGGGCGGGGTGGCGGGGGAGCAGCAGGGCGAGTTCGGTGGCCCAGAGCTGGGTGCGGGCGTGTTCGGGGCGGTCGGCGGCCCAGGCCCGGATGTTGCCGAGGACCCGCAGGACGAGGTCCAGGGGCTGGGCCGGGGTGAGCATCTCGGGGGTGAACTCGTGGCCGGCGGCGCGCACGAGTTCGGTGGTGTCGTCGAGGTCGAGCAGCCGGCCGCCGTGGAACGGGTCGGCGAGCACGTACTCCTCGCCCTCGCCGGGGCCGCCGACGGCGACGACGACGTGGCCGGGCAGGGCGATCGCGTGCACGGTGAGCCCGGCCCGCCGGCCGACGGCCGTCCAGACCAGCGCGAGCATGATCGGCAGCCCGCGCCGGCGCCGCAGCACCTCGGGCAGCAGCGAGGACTCCAGCCGCCGGTAGTCGGACTGCTGCCCGTGGAAGCGTTCGCGTCCGCCGAGGACGGCGGCGAGCAGCGCGGCGGTCTCCTCCGGTCCGGCGGGGGCCCGTTCGGCGACCGCGGTCCGGACGGCGGCGGCGTGCCGGGCCAGGGCGGCCTCGCAGGCGGCGAGGAGGGCGTCGACGGCGGGCGGTTCCTCCGGGCCGTCCGGGCCGGGGACGGGTTCGGGGACGTGCTCGGCGGCGGCGAGCAGGCAGAGCAGCACCGGATCGGGGTGCTCGGCCCGGGCCTCGGTCCGGAAGCGTGCTCTGCTCTGCTCGGTCACGGCGGTGGCGGCGGCTTTCGTACGGTCGGACAGACGGCAATTCAGACAAACGGGAAATCGGTAAAGCGCAAGAATGGCGGAAAACGCCGGTGCCCCCTACCCCTGGGGCAGGAGCGCGTAGTGGTAAGTGTGACTGGTCGTGAAGCCCAGTCCGTCATAGAGCGCGATCGCGCCCGCGTTCTCGGCCTCCACCTGCAGGTAGCCGCCGATCGCGCCCTCCTCGGCGGCCCGGGCGGCCAGCACCGCCATCACCGCCGTGGCCAGCCCGGCCCGCCGGGCGTACGGGGCGACCTCGACCGCGCCGAAGCAGGCCCACGGTCCGTCGACGACGCAGCGTCCGATCGCCAGCGGCGGCTGCCCGGCCTCCCCGGGCACGCTGGCGAACCAGACCGACGGCCCGCCGTGGATCACCGCGCGGGCCGCCTCCTCCACCGCCGGGTCGTCGGTGACCCGCCGGTACAGCGACAGCCACGGCGCCCCGGCGGTCCGGGCCAGCCGGACCCGGTCGACGGCCGTCGGCAGCCCGGCCCGGACCAGCCCGCCCAGCGGCGCGACCCGGACCAGGGTGGGCGAGTACGCGGCGCCCAGCCGGTCGAGCTCGGCGACCAGCGCCTCCGGCGAACCGGGGGTGCTGACCTCCACCCAGGCCGGCAGGCCGCGCGCCGCGTACCACTCCCGCACCGCCGCCAGCGCTTCGTCGAGCGGCCGCCCGGGGTCGCCGAGCGCCTGGACGGAGTTGGCCCGCCGGGTGAACCCGGCCGCGGCGCGCAGCGTCCACCCGCCCAGCGGCGCCTGCTCGACGGCCGGCCAGCCGCGCGCGGCGATCCGCTGGAGCTCGGCCGGGCCGGTGTCCGGCAGCGCCGCCCGCCGGGCCGGGAACAGCGGCACGGCCTTGCCGGCGACCAGCAGCCGCTCGTCGAAGGAGACCGGGTCACCGGTCCGCGGGGCCACCGTCAGCCCCCGTTCGTCCCAGGAGGTGAGCACGCCGATCAGGTCGCGGAACACCGGACGGCCGTCCCCGGCGAACCCGTCGAGGCGCCGGACGGAGACCCGCCGGCCCACATCGGAGCGGTCCACCCGGACCTCCGGACGGTCCTGAACCGGCCCTTCGACGGCCATCTGGGCACCTCCTGTGCATTTGCGGTCTCCGACCCGCGATACTAGGGGCGGGCATCGACGACGCCGCGCTCACCCGCGCACGCGAAGAAACAGAATGGGCCGCCGAGCCCTTCCGAGGAGGAACGACAGCGTGACCTACGTCATCGCGCAGCCTTGTGTCGACGTCAAGGACAAGGCGTGCATCGAAGAGTGCCCGGTTGACTGCATCTACGAGGGCGAGCGATCGCTCTACATCCACCCGGATGAGTGTGTCGACTGTGGCGCTTGCGAGCCGGTCTGCCCGGTCGAGGCGATCTTCTACGAGGACGACACGCCGGAGGAGTGGAAGGACTACTACAAGGCGAACGTCGAGTTCTTCGACGACCTCGGTTCGCCCGGTGGTGCCTCGAAGCTCGGCCTGATCGAGCGGGACCACCCGTTCATCGCCGCCCTGCCGCCGCAGAACGCCGAACACTGACGATCGGTGGCAACTGAGCTGTGAGTACCAAGAACAGCACGCACGCGCCGTTCCCGGGCCACCCGGGAGCGGCGCGCCGCGTTTCCGACCTCCTGCCGGTCTTCCCCTGGGACAAGCTGGAGCCGTACAAGAAGACCGCGCTGGCCCACCCCGGCGGGCTCTGCGACTTCTCCGTGGGCACCCCGGTCGACCCGGTCCCCGAGGTGATCCAGAAGGCGCTCGCCGCCACCACCGACACCCCGGGCTACCCGACCGTCTGGGGCCCGCCGGTGCTGCGCGAGGCCATCGCCGGCTGGCTGCACCGCCGGGTCGGCGCCGACATCGGCCCGCAGGCCGTGCTGCCGACCGTCGGCTCCAAGGAGCTGGTGGCCTGGCTGCCGACCCAGCTCGGCCTCGGCCCCGGCGACCAGGTCGCCTACCCGCGGCTGGCCTACCCGACCTACGAGGTCGGCGCCCGGCTGTGCGGCGCCGAGCCGGTCGAGTACGACTCGGTGGACGAGCTGGACGGCTCCCGGGTCCGCCTGATCTGGGTCAACTCGCCGTCCAACCCGACCGGCCGGGTGCTCGGCAAGGACGAGCTGCGCCGCGCCGTCGCCTGGGCCCGCGAGCACCGGGCGCTGCTGGTCAGCGACGAGTGCTACCTGGAGCTGGGCTGGGAGGCCGAGCCGGTCTCGGTCCTGCACCCGGACGTCTGCGGGGGCGACCACGACGGCCTGCTGGCCGTGCACTCGCTCTCCAAGCGCTCCAACCTGGCCGGCTACCGGGCCTCCTTCGTGGCGGGCGACCCGGTGGTGGTCAAGGAGCTGCTGGAGGTGCGCAAGCACGGCGGGATGATCGTGCCGGCCCCCGTCCAGGCGGCGACCGTCGCGGCGCTCGGCGACGACGCGCACGTGGCCGAGCAGCGCGAGCGGTACGCCGCCCGCCGGTCGGCGCTGCGCTCGGCGCTGGAGGCGTACGGCTTCCGGATCGAGCATTCCGAGGCCAGCCTCTACCTGTGGGCGACCCAGGACCGGCCGTGCTGGGAGACCGTGGCCGAACTCGCGGAGCTGGGCCTCCTGGTGGCGCCCGGCGACTTCTACGGTCCGGCCGGCGAGCGCTTCGTCCGGGTCGCCTTCACGGCGACCGACGAGCGGGTCGCCTCCGCCGTCGAGCGGCTGCGCGCGGCGGCCGGCAGGTAGCGGACACCGCGCGAACGAGGGGCCGGCGTCCTGGTCGTACCACCAGGACGCCGGCCCCTCGGCACGGCGGGGGAGCGGGGATCAGCCGATCGGCAGGCCGCTGAGCGAGCCGCCGTTGATGCCGCCCAGCAGGCCGCCGACCGGGCCGAGCGCGCCGGTGAGGCCGGCCAGGCCGTTCAGCGGGCTGTTCGGGCCGAGGTCGGTGCCGCCGAGGCGGTTGGCGGAGCCGTGCTCGGCCAGGCCGAGGACGTCGGCGCCGGGCAGCTCGGGCAGGCCGCCGGGGAGCGCGCGGGTGACGGAGCCGATCGGCAGCGCGCCGGTGACGGCGTCGGTGCTGGGGACGGCCTGGGTCAGGCCGCTCGCGCCCGGGACGGCCTGGGTGACGGCGCCGGCCTGGGAGAGCCCGCCGACCGGGTTGGCGCCGGCCAGCGCGCTGCGCTGCGGGCCCGCGCTGTGGCCGGTGACGGCCTCGCCGAGCTTGCCCGCCAGGGTCTTGGTGACCTTGGGGGTGACCCCGGCGAGCTGGCCGGTGGTGGCGGCGGTCTGGTCCACCGGGGCGGTCAGCGAGCTGGCCTTCTCGTTCGCCTCGGGGAGCTGGTGGGCGACGATGTTGCCGGTGGCGTCGGCGGTGGCGGGCACGCCCGCGGCGACGGTGGCGGCGCCGGTGTTCCCGGCGGCCTCACCGAGCTGGTGGGTGGTGTGCTGCAGGGTGGAACCCGCGTCGGTGTTGGTCAGCTGACCGAGCGGCGCGGCGAGGTCGCTCTTGGGCAGCAGGGCGTCGGCTGCGGACGCGGAGCCGGCCGCGACCAGCGGGGTCGCGCCGGCCGCCACGAGCAGCGCGGCCTGGGCGATCCGGCGCGTGAGGGGGTGAGACATGGGGCTCCTCGAAGGGGTCTGGGTCCGTCCCGTCCGCCGGGCGGACGACGTTGTTACCGCTTGAGAAGCCAGAAGGTTTCGGTCGGTGCAAGGAAAACGTCGGTCCGACCATCGGATCGTCGGACCAGCGCCGGGGCGGATCCGGGGCCCCGGCCGGGGGTGTGCGCGCGGGACGGGCCAAGGGAAGTGACGGTTCTGCACCCGCCCCGGTCCGGTCGGACCGCCGTCCACCCCGGTTGACGGGAATCACTCGTCCGGCGGCAACCCGGACACCAGTGCGTCAACCGGCCGGGTAAGCCCGGCCGGGCGCGGATTCAGCCCCCCGTTCGGCTCCCCGCGAGGTCCCCCGTTCGGCCCCCGTCGGATCCCCCGTCCGGTCCCCGCTCAGCCCTTCCCGGGGGCCGCCAGCGCGACCAGCACCAGCTTGGTCGAGGTCCCGGTCGGCTGCGGCTTCCAGCCGTCCTCGGACTTCGCCTTCCGCCAGACCTTCCCGTCGTACGCGACGGTCTCGATGCCCAGCTTCTGCGCCTGGGTGACCGCCCAGTGCGCCACCGCCCAGCCGCTCTGCCGCTCGGCGTCCGGGCCGGCGTCGGTGGACGCGGTCGGGTCCGGGGTCAGCGAGACGGCGTTCTCGGCGCCCTTGACCGTCGAGGTGTAGCCGGTCGCCGGGGTGACCGTGCGGCCGAACTCGCGGCGCACCCGGTCGCTCAGCACCTGCGCCCGGTCCTGGGCGGCGGCCGGCGTGGCACCGGCCGCGGCCGGGGGCGAGGCGCCGTCCTCGTCGGCGTCCGGCGCGGCGAAGTCGTGCACCACGCAGTTCAGCGCGGCCGCCTCGCGGCCGGTCAGCGCGGAGGCCAACAGGGTCGCCTTGGTCTCGTGCTTGGCGTAGGCCTGCGGGTAGCCGCTCTTCTGCACCTGCTGGGCCGCGTCGGTCAGCGGCAGCCGGGTGTAGCCGGGCACCTTGACCAGGCCGTCCAGGAACTTGTTGGTCGCGTAGACCGGGTCCATGATCTGCTGCACCGTGCCCCAGCCCTGCGAGGGGCGCTGCTGGAACAGGCCCACCGAGTCCCGGTCGCCGCCGGCCAGGTTGCGGATCTTGGACTCCTGCATCGCGGTGGCCAGCGAGATGGTCACCGCGCGGTCCGGCAGGGCGCGGGCGTGCGCGACCGCGGCGATGGTCGCCGCGTTGGCCGCCTGCGGGATCTCCAGCGTCCCCTCCCCGGCCGGGGTCTTCACCGAGCAGCCCTCGGGGGTCAGCAGCTTCTGGTCCCGCAGCCAGTACAGGCCCACCGCGACCACGGCCAGCACCAGCAGGCCGATCAGCACCGCCCGCAGCGGCCGGCGACGCTTCCGGGGCGCCGCGTCCGCGCCCTCACCACCGCTCCTCCGCCGTGCCACCGTCGCCCCTCTCCGCCGAGCTCTCCGAACCGACACCGTACCCACTCGGACGGTTGTGCGGTGACGCCAGGTTGCCGCTCCGGTGTCACAGCACCGCTACGGGGAAGCCTGCCCACGGCACCGGGCAGGACTAGGCTGGGCGACCATGAGCAGCCCGAAGACGCCCCTGGACCTCACCCTCGACGGCGGCGCGCTGACCGCCCAGCTGGTCGACTTCCCCTCCGTCAGCGGCGACGAGCAGGCGCTCGCCGACGCCGTGGAGGCCGCCCTGCGCGCCCTGCCGCACCTGACCGTCGACCGGTACGGCAACAACGTGGTCGCCCGCACCGACCTCGGCCGGTCCGAGCGCGTGGTGCTCGCCGGCCACATCGACACCGTGCCGATCGCCGACAACCTGCCCTCCCGGGTCGAGGGCGACCTGCTCCACGGCTGCGGCACCTCCGACATGAAGTCCGGCGTCGCCGTCCAGCTCCGGCTCGCCGCCACCCTGCCCGAGCCCAACCGGGACCTCACCTTCGTCTTCTACGACTGCGAGGAGGTGGAGGCCCACCGCAACGGCCTCGGCCACCTCGCCAAGGCCCACCCGGACTGGCTGGCCGCCGACTTCGCGGTGCTCATGGAGCCCAGCGGGGCGGTCGTCGAGGGCGGCTGCCAGGGCACCCTGCGCGCACAGGTCCGGCTCACCGGCGTCCGCGCCCACGCGGCCCGCGGCTGGCTCGGCGACAACGCCATCCACCACGCCGGCGAGGTGCTGCGCCGGCTCTCCGAGTACCGGGGCCGACGGGTCGAGATCGACGGGCTGGAGTACCGCGAGGGCCTCAACGCGGTGCGCATCGACGGCGGCGTGGCCGGCAACGTCATCCCCGACGAGTGCGTGGTGACGGTCAACTTCCGCTTCGCGCCGGACCGCGACGAGGCCGACGCCGAGAAGCACGTGCGCGAGGTCTTCGACGGCTTCGAGCTGACCGTCACCGACTTCGCCGAGGGCGCCCTGCCCGGGCTGAACCAGCCGGCCGCCCGGGACTTCCTGGCCGCCACCGGCGGCACCGCCCGCGCCAAGTTCGGCTGGACGGACGTGGCCCGGTTCAGCGCGCTCGGCGTCCCGGCGGTCAACTACGGCCCGGGCGAGCCGAACATGGCGCACAAGCGGGACGAGTACTGCTCGCTGAGCGCCATCGCCGAGACCGAGGAGCGGCTGCGCGCCTGGCTGACCAGCTGAGCCGGGCCGCCGGGGCGACTGTCCTACCAGCGGCTGAACGCCATCTTCCGGTTGCCCAACCGACCTTCCACCGTTGCCTGAAAACGGGGATCGCCGGGCGTAGGGTTTCGTCATGACAGGCACTGGAGACGAAAAGCACTACGGGCACGGTCCTGAGCGGGTGGGCGAGCCGCGCCCGAAGAAGGCGTGGCCCGAGAAGCAGAAGGGCCCGGTGCTGGTGCGCCGGGACCAGGTCGGCGAGAGCACCACGGACCAGCGCCTGCTGGACACCACCGGTCCCACCGACTGGCTGCACACCGACCCGTGGCGGGTGCTGCGGATCACCTCCGAGTTCGTCGAGGGCTTCGGCGCGCTGGCCGAACTCCCGTCCGCGATCAGCGTCTTCGGCTCCGCCCGGACCCCGGTCGACTCGCCCGAGTACGCGGCGGGCGTGGCGATCGGCCGGGCGCTGGCCGAGGCCGGCTACGCGGTGATCACCGGCGGCGGCCCGGGGGCGATGGAGGCGGCCAACCGGGGCGCCTCGGAGGCCGGCGGGCTCAGCGTCGGCCTCGGCATCGAGCTGCCCTTCGAGCAGGGGCTCAACGAGTTCGTCGACCTCGGGCTGAACTTCCGCTACTTCTTCGTCCGCAAGACGATGTTCGTGAAGTACGCCGAGGGCTTCGTGGTGCTGCCCGGCGGCCTCGGCACGCTGGACGAGCTGTTCGAGGCGCTCACCCTGGTGCAGACGAAGAAGGTCACCCGCTTCCCGGTCATCCTGTTCGGCAGCGAGTACTGGGGCGGGCTGGTCGACTGGCTGAAGAACACCCTGGTCGCGCAGGGCAAGGCGGCCCCGCACGACCTGGAGCTGTTCCACATCACCGACGACATCGACGAGGTCATGAAGATCCTCGCCGACGCCCGCCGGCCGGCGCACGAGATCTGATCCCGGGCGTCCGCTTACGCCAGGCCCCGGCGGGCGACCGCCGGGGGGCGGGTGCCGCGGATGGACGCCACCATGTCCAGCACCTGCCGGGTCTCCGCCACCTGGTGCACCCGGTACACCCGGGCGCCCAGCCAGGCGGAGACCGCCGTGGTCGCCAGCGTGCCCAGCAGCCGCTGGTCGACCGGCAGGTCCAGGGTCTCGCCGACGAAGTCCTTGTTGGAGAGCGAGACCAGCACCGGGAACCCGGTCGCGGTCATCTCCGGCAGCCGCCGGGTCGCCTCCAGCGAGTGCCGGGTGTTCTTCCCGAAGTCGTGCCCCGGGTCGATGATCACCGCGTCCCGCCGCACGCCCAGCTCCACCGCCCGCTCGGCCAGCCCGACGGTCACCCGCAGGATGTCCGCCATCACGTCCTCATAGCCCACCCGGTGCGGCCGGGTGCGCGGCTCGGCGCCGCCCGCGTGGGTGCAGACCAGCCCGGCGTCGTACCGGGCGGCCACCTCGGCCAGCCGCGGGTCCACCCCGCCCCAGGCGTCGTTCAGCAGGTCGGCGCCCACCTCGCAGACCGCCTCGCCGACCTCGTGCCGCCAGGTGTCGACGCTGATCACCGCCTCGGGGTGGCGCTTGCGCAGCTCGGCGACGAACGGCACCGTGCGCCGCAGCTCCTCCTCGACGGTCACCTCGTCGCCCGGCCCGGCCTTCACCCCGCCGATGTCCAGGATCGCCGCGCCCTCGGCCACCGCGCGGTCGGCGGCGGCGAACGCGGCCTCGTCGGCGAACGTGGCGCCCTTGTCGAAGAACGAGTCGGGGGTGCGGTTGACGATCGCCATGATCACCAGCTCGTCGTCACCGAATTCCCGTGGTCCCAGGCGCAGTGCCACCGATGTCTCCTCCACAGCTGCCGCGGGTGCAATGATGGCCACCGGCCCATCGGGACCATGATCCCACTCCTGTCGGGGCCGGCCGGAAAATCGGGAGGACCGCTCGTGTTCTGGGTGATCGTGGTGGCGATGGCCGTGGTGGTCGGCGGCGCCGCGCTGGTGGCGCTGGGCGGCGGCGGCTCGCTGCCCGAGGCGGTGCAGGACCGGATCTCGGCCCGGCTGCCGCAGGACCGCCCGCTCGACCAGTCCGACGTGGACGCGATCCGCCTGCCGATGGCCGTCCGCGGCTACCGGATGGACGAGGTGGACGACGTCCTCGACCGGCTGGGCGCCGAACTCGCCCACCGCGACGCGCGGATCGCCGAGCTGGAGGCGCTGGCCGCCGTCCGCGGCGCCGTCGAGGCGGTCGACCGCCCCGAGCCCGGCGCCGAGCCGCTGCCCGGCCTGGAGGCGTTCGCCAAGGTCGTCGAGCCCGCCGTCGCCCTCGGCAAGGCCCCGGCGGCCGAGCGGGGCCCGGCCGACCAGGGCCCCGAGGACGCCGAACCGGCGGCCGAGCAGTGAGCGCCGAGCCCGCGGCCGAGCCCGCGCCCGCGGCCCGGCCCACCGGTGCGGTGACCGGCCCGGACGGCCTGCTCCGCTGCGCCTGGGGCGACTCGGCGGACGACTACCGGGTCTACCACGACACCGAGTGGGGCCGCCCGGTCCACGGCGACGACGCCCTGTTCGAACGGGTCTGCCTGGAGGCCTTCCAGTCCGGGCTCTCCTGGATCACCATCCTGCGCCGCCGCGAGGGGTTCCGGGCCGCCTTCGCGGGCTTCGAGATCGCCCGGGTCGCCGAGTTCGGCCCGGCCGACGTCGAGCGGCTGCTCGGCGACACCGGGATCATCCGCAACCGGGCCAAGATCGAGGCGGCGATCGCCAACGCCCGGGTCGCCCGCGAGCTCGACGGCGGCCTCGACGCGCTGATCTGGGGCTTCGCCGGCGACCCGGACCGGCCGGCCCCCCGCACGCTGGACGAGGTGCCGGCCGTCACGCCCGAGTCCACGGCGCTGGCCAAGGCGCTGAAGAAGGCGGGCTTCCGGTTCGTCGGCCCGACCACCGCGTACGCGCTGATGCAGGCCTGCGGGCTGGTCGACGACCACCTCGCCGACTGCCACGTCCGCACCGCGCGCTGAGCCCGCGCCGGGCCCCGTGCCCGGCCCTGTGTCCGCGCCCGGCCCTGCGTCCGCGCCCGCCCTGGGTCAGCGCCCCAGGTACTCCGGCTTCTCCTTGGCGATGAAGGCGCGGACCGCGATCTTGTGGTCCTCGCTCTCGCCCGCCAGCGTCTGCAGCTCGTCCTCCTTGTCGAGCAGCTCGCTCAGCGAGTGCGACGCGCCGTACGCCAGCGACTCCTTGATCGCGCCGTACGCCACGGTCGGACCGGCCGCCAGCTCCTGGGTGAAGGCCCGGGCGGTGGCGGCCAGTTCGGCGGCCGGCACGACCTTGGTGGCCAGGCCCAGCTCCATCGCCTCGGCCGCCTTCACGGTGCGCGGCAGCATCAGCAGCTCGGTCGCCTTGGCGTGCCCGACCAGCCGGGGCAGCGTCCAGGACGCGCCGGAGTCGGCGGTCAGCGCGATCCCGGCGAAGGCCGTGTTGAAGCCGGCCGTGTCCGCGACGATCCGGAAGTCGCAGGCGAAGGCCAGCGAGGCGCCCGCCCCGGCCGCCACCCCGCCGACCGCCGCCACGGTCGGCTTGCGCATCCCGGCCAGCGCCCGCAGCAGCGGGTTGTAGTGCTCGGCGACGGTCTTCAGCGCGCCCTCGCCGGTCTCCTCGGCCCGCTTCAGCAGGCCCAGGTGCTCCTTGAGGTCCTGCCCGACGCAGAACGCCCGGTCGCCCGCGCCGGTCAGCAGCACCGCCCGCACCGCCGGGTCCTCGGCGGCCGCGGTCACCGTGTCGCGCAGCGCCACCTTGGTCGGCACGTCCAGCGCGTTCATCGCCTCGGGGCGGTTGACGGTGATGACGGCGAGGCCGCCGTCCAGCTCGTACAGCACGGAATCGGACATGGGCGAGGGCTCCCTTGCTCGTGAGCGTCGGCTCGTGATCGTCGGCTGTCAGGATGCCGGAGCACGGGGCCGCCTGGGGAGTGTGAGGTATCGCACCTTCCGGTGGCGTACGGAGTGCCACCGCGCCGGGGCTTATGCCGGGAAATGTGCGGGAATGGGTCGGTCCGGCCGATGTTGCACCGAGAGTGATGTTGGTCATCAGGCCGTGGCATGCGGGATAATGGCTTCCGATCAATGCGTTCGATACCGGCGGTGGACGGACTGCCGGTGCGTAAGCGGTTGCAGGAAGGGGAACGAGCATGGCGGCCATGAAGCCGCGGACGGGTGACGGCCCGCTCGAAGTCACCAAAGAGGGGCGGGGCATCATCATGCGCGTTCCGCTCGAAGGCGGCGGACGCCTTGTGGTGGAGCTCACGCCTGACGAGGCCGACGCCCTGGGCGAGGCCCTGAAGAAGGCCTGCGGCTGACCGCAGCGGGAGCTCGCCATCTCCTGGAGATGTGCCGACCGGGCCCGGGTACGACGATCACGTCGGCCCGGGCCCGCGTGGTTCCGCGGGACGGCTCCCCGGAGGGCCCCGGGGTCAGCGCTTGACGGCGCAGAGCAGCCCGTCCGAGACCGGCAGCAGCGCGGGCAGCAGCTCGTCGCTCTCCCGGACGTCCCGGACCAGGTCCCGCACCGACTGCGTCTGCGGGTCCTGCACCTCCGGCTCGGCCAGCCGGCCCTCCTGGAAGACGCCCTCGAAGCAGACCATCCCGCCCGGCCGCAGCAGCCGCAGCGACTCCCACAGGTACTCCCGGGACTCCGCCGGGTCCCCGTCGCAGAACACCAGGTCGTACTGGCCGTCGGCGAGCCGCGGCAGCACCTCCAGCGCCCGGCCCGGTATGAACCGCGAGCGGTTGGCCGCGAACCCGGCCGCCTGGTACGCCTCCTTGGCCAGCTGCTGGCGCACCGGCTCGGAGTCGACGGTGGTGAGCACGCCGTCCGCCCGCATGCCGCGCAGCAGGTACACCCCGGAGACGCCCGTCCCGGTGCCGATCTCGGCCACCGCCTTGGCGCCCAGCGCGGCCGCCAGCAGCCGCAGACAGGCGCCGCCGCTCGGCCCGATCGCCCGGATCCCGGTCCGCGCGGACTGCGCCCGGGCGTAGGTCAGCACCGCGTCCTCGCCGACGTAGGTGTCGGCGAGCGCCGCGCGCGCGGGCCCGAACTCGCTGATGGCTGCCTCTTTCGGAGCCCCGGGTGGCGGCCCGGCGCCGAGCGGATGTCGAGGTGGATGTCGATATTTCCTGGCACAGATTACTGGCCGGGCGGGAACCGCGTACGGCGGCGGGCCGTTGGGTGGGCAGGGAGCGGGGGAACGGGACGCTCCGGGAAGACCTCCGGGCCCCTCGATCGGGCCGGACGGGCCGGACGGGACCCCGGACACTTTTATCCGGGCTTGACGGGCGAGGTGGATATGGTGGTGGCCCTGCTGGGCAGAAGAGCCGACCGAGGAGGTGTGGCCGAGGGCGACGTCCCCGTGCGGCGGCACCCCCGCGGCACCGCGTCGATCCGTACGCCGAAGCCCGTGATGAACCAGCCTGCGCACTCCACCCTGGACCAGCCGACCGCCGCGCACGAGACGCCGGCCGCCGGTACCGCCGAGGCCCCCGCCCTCGCGACCTTCGCCGAGGGCCCCGACGCGCAGACCTGGACTCCGCCCAGCTGGGAGGAGATCGTCGAGGCGCACAGCGCCCGCGTCTACCGCCTCGCCTACCGTCTGACGGGCAACCAGCACGACGCCGAGGACCTCACCCAGGAGGTCTTCGTCCGGGTGTTCCGGTCGCTGTCCACCTACACCCCCGGCACGTTCGAGGGCTGGCTGCACCGGATCACCACCAACCTCTTCCTGGACATGGTCCGCCGCCGCCAGCGCATCCGCTTCGACGCGCTCGGCGAGGACGCGGCCGAGCGGCTGGCCTCCCGCGAGCCCAGCCCGGCCCAGCACTTCAGCGACACCCACTTCGACGCCGACGTCCAGCAGGCGCTGGACACCCTGGCGCCCGAGTTCCGCGCCGCCGTGGTGCTCTGCGACATCGAGGGCCTCTCCTACGAGGAGATCGCCGCCACGCTGGGCGTCAAGCTCGGCACCGTCCGCAGCCGCATCCACCGCGGCCGCTCGCACCTGCGCGCCGCCCTCAAGCACCGCGCCCCCGGCTCGGCCCCCGGCCGGGAGCGGCGCGGCGGCGGCGCCGAGGAGCAGCCGGTGCCGGTCGGCGCCACCGCCGGCGAGGCCGCCGCCCCGGCCGGGCGCGGGCGGAGGCGATCGTGAGCGCAACCGGCCGGTCAGGGCCGGGCCACCCCGACCCGTCCGGCCATTCCGGGGCGTCCGGCCGGACGGCCGCCCGCCGCGGCGGCTGGTCCGCGCTCGGCCGGCGCGGCCACGACGGGCCCGAGCCCGGCGCCGAGCCGCACCCCGCGCCGCCCGGTGAACCGGCGCTGCGCGCCGTCGCGGTCCGGTCCGTCGAACCCGCCGTGGAGGAGCACCACCTCGGCGAGCGGCTCTCCGGCTTCGTCGACGGCGAACTCGGCCACGACTCGCGCGAACGGGTCCAGGCCCACCTGGCGACCTGTCCGCAGTGCCTCGCCGAGGCCGACGAGGGCCGCGCCGTCAAGCACCTGCTGACCCGCACCGGCACCCCCGGCCCGTCCTCGGCGCTGATGGCCCGTCTGATGGCCGTCGGGGCGCTCCCGGAGGACGAACGGCAGCCGCCGGCCCCCGTCGACCGGCCGCGCCGGGACGACGACGACCTGCCCGGCGGCGGCGTGCCGTCCGCCGGGACCCTCGGCGGCAGCCGGCTGGACGGCGGCTCGTTCGGCCGCGGCGCCGGGGCCTCCTTCGGCGCGGGCGCGCTCGGCGCCGACGCGCCGGTACCCGGCGTCGACCCGCGCGCCTTCGGGCGCGGCGGCTCGGTGCTGCGCCCGCTGATCGGCCGGCGCGCCGCCCGCCCGGCCGTCCCGGCCCACCCGCAGCCGCTGGCCGCGGCCGCGGTCCCGGTGGTCCGGCCGGCCCCGCCGCGCGGGCGCCGCTTCGTCTTCGCCGCCGCCGGCGCCTTCTCGGTCGCCGCGGTGACGCTCGGCGGGGTCGGCGGCCTGGCCGGCCCGGGCGACGAGCAGCACGGCACCACGATCAGCCCGGCCGGCGGCACCGGCCGCAACGGCGGGATGGTCCCGATGAACGCCCAGGTGCCGGCCGTGGACCTGCCGGTCCGCCCGGTGGCGGTCACCCGGGGCGCGACCCCGCCGCACGACGTCCCGGAGCGCACCCCGAGCTCCGGCGTCGCCGGCCTGCACCACGAGAACAGATAGACCTCACCGGCCCCCGCGGCCGGGGTCATCGGCGGGTCTTCACCACGGCTTCATCACACCGGGGGTCACGGACCCGCCGATGGCCATTACGCTGTGGGGGACGTTGTCCGATCGCGAGCTTAGGGAGCTTTGGTGTTCAGCGACGTGGGCACACTGGAGATCCTGACCCTGGCCATCATGGCCATCGTGATCTTCGGTCCGGACAAGCTGCCGAAGCTGATCCAGGACACCATGGGCTTCATCAAGAAGATCCGTTCCTTCGCCGACAACGCGAAGGAGGACATCCGCAGCGAGCTCGGCCCGGAGTTCCAGGACTTCGAGTTCGAGGACCTCAACCCGAAGACCTTCGTCCGCAAGCAGCTGATGGGCGGCGACGAGGACCCGCTGGGCATCAAGGAGATGCGGGACAGCCTCGACATCCGCTCGGTGCTGGACGACAAGCCGGCCGCCGCGACCGCCGCGACCGCCGCCGCCGGGGTCAACGGCCAGGGCCGCAGCGGCAGCGTCTCCTTCGACAAGTCCGCCGCCCCGGCGGCCGCGACCGCCGCCACCGGAGCCCCGCTCCAGGCCGGCGAGCGCCCCCCGTTCGACCCCGACGCGACGTAGTCCGGTGGCGACACCCCGCCCCGCCCGGCCGCACGGCTGAGCGGGGCGGCGGCGTGTGCGCCGCTATTGTGCTGATTGTTCCCGCTGTGCCGTCCGTCACTTTCCGGCCCCTTCCGGCCCGAAGGCGGCCGGTGGGGACGCCGCGGTGCGCCACGATGGGAGCGCGCCACGGCAGGCACACGTGTGTTGAGGAGGCCCGGGGATGGACGCGACGAGTCAGGCGGTGGGGACGACGGCGACGGCCGGCGGACCGGTGGTCGGCGGGCAGGCGGGCCCGGCGGACCCGCTGGTGCCCTACCTGTCCGCCGACTTCCCCTGGTACGGCCTGGACGAGGGCTGGACCGGCCGCCGCCACCTGCTGCCCAGCGGCTTCGGCGGCCCGCGCGCCGGCGCCCACGGCACCGTCGACTACGGCAGCCTGGGCCACGGCGAGGAGCCGGCCCGCCAGTACGAGCCGCGCGACGTGCGCAAGTTCGCCGTCGTGGTCACCGTCGCCCGCCGGGACAGCCGGCGCAGCGCCGACAACACCGGCACCCTGGAGGCGACCTCCGCCTCCTCCGCGGCCTGGCTGGCCGGCTCCGGCCTGCTCGCCGCGACCTGGCCGGGCCAGCTGGACCGCGCGCTGCGCCAGGACTGGCTGGACCAGCAGTCCGCGCTCGCCTGGGACCTGGCCGACGACCTGGCCGGCCCCGGCTGGTCCACCCTCAGCCTCCCGGTGAACGGCCTGCCGCAGCCGTTCCGCTACCGCGAGTCCGAGTACGGCTGGGTGCTCGCCGGCGAGGCCCCCGGCGTGCTGCTGGGCGCCTACGGCCGCGGCGTCAGCGCCTACGGCGCCGGCTTCGCCACCGTCCCCGACCTGACCGCCTACACCCGCCCCTGAACCACCCGCCCCCGAACACGCCGACGGGCCGGCCGGTGGACACATCCACCGCCCGGCCCGTCGCGGGGTCCGTCAGAACTTGTTCTTCGGGGTGAGGCCGAGGGAGAGGCCGGAGAGGCCGCGCTGGCGGCCGCCGAGCTTGCCGGCGACGGCGCGCAGGGCGGCGCCGGCCGGGGAGTCGGGGGCGGCCAGGACGACCGGGCGGCCGTCGTCGCCGCCCTCGCGCAGCCGGACGTCGATCGGGATCGAGCCGAGCACCGGGACGGTGGCGCCGACGGTGCGGGTGAGCGCCTCCGCGACGGTCTGGCCGCCGCCGGTGCCGAACACGTCGATCATCTCGTCGCAGTGCGGGCACGGCATGCCGGACATGTTCTCGATCACGCCGACGATCTTCTGGTGGGTCTGCACCGCGATGGTGCCGGCCCGCTCGGCGACCTCGGCGGCGGCCATCTGCGGGGTGGTGACGATCAGGATCTCGGCGTTGGGGACCAGCTGGGCCACCGAGATGGCGATGTCGCCGGTGCCGGGCGGCAGGTCCAGCAGCAGGACGTCCAGGTCGCCCCAGTACACGTCGGCGAGGAACTGCTGGAGCGCGCGGTGCAGCATCGGGCCGCGCCAGACCACCGGGGCGTTGCCCGGGGTGAACATGCCGATCGAGATGACCTTCACGCCGTTCGCCTGCGGCGGCATGATCATGTCCTGGACCTGGGTGGGCTTGCCCTCGACGCCGAGCATGCGGGGCACGCTGTGGCCGTAGATGTCGGCGTCCACCACGGCGACCTTGAGGCCGTCCGCGGCCATCGCCGCCGCCAGGTTGACGGTCACCGAGGACTTGCCGACGCCGCCCTTGCCGGAGGCGACCGCGTAGACCCGGGTCAGCGTGCCGGGCTTGGCGAACGGGATCTCCCGCTCGGGGGCGCCGCCGCGCAGCAGCTGGGACAGCTCCTTGCGCTGCTCGTCGCTCATCACGTCGAGCTCGACCTCGACGCCGGTCACACCGGGGACCTTGCCGACCGCCTCGCGGACCCGGCTGACGATGGTCTCGCGCATCGGACAGCCGGAGACGGTCAGGTAGACCGCGACCCGAACGGCGCCGCCCTCGCCGATCCCGACCGATTTCACCATGCCGATCTCGGTGATCGGGCGGTTGATCTCCGGGTCGTTGACGGTCGCGAGCGCCTGGCGTACGGACTCCTCCGTGACGCCGGCCGCGACCTCTGTCTCGTTGGCCATGCCTTGATGGTACGGCGCCGCGGAGGGTGCTTAACCGGTCGGTAGCGTGCCGCCGGTCACAGCATCTCGGGGGCCTCCCGGCGGTCGTCGATCTCCTTGAGCAGCGACTGGAGTTCGGAGCGGACGAAGTCCCGGGTGGCGACCTCGCCGAGGCCCTGGCGCAGGGCGGCCACCTCGCGGGTGAGGTACTCGGTGTCGGCGATGTTGCGGTCGCTGCGGGCCCGGTCCTGCTCCATGTTGACGCGGTCCCGGTTGTCCTGCCGGTTCTGCGCCAGCAGGATCAGCGGCGCCGCGTAGGAGGCCTGGAGGGAGAGCATCAGGGTGAGGAAGATGAAGGGGTAGTCGTCGAAGCGGACGACGTCCGGCAGCAGGGTGTTCCAGACGACCCAGAGGATGATGACGACCGTCATCCAGACGATGAAGCGGCCGGTGCCGAGGAAGCGGGCGATCCGTTCGGAGAGCTTGCCGAAGGCCTCGGGGTCGTAGGCCGGCAGGGTGAGCAGGCCGGGGCGGGCGGTGCGCGGCAGGTCGAGCCGGGTGCGGGCCGGGCCGGTGGCGGCGGGCTCGGCGCGGCGGTCCCGGGCGCCCTCGCGGGTGCGCAGTTCGCGCAGCTGGCGCAGTTCCCGCAGCTCGCCCTGGAGCCGCTGGCGCGGGGACTCGTCCCGCCGGCCCTTGCGGTCAGCGTCCACCGGTCACCTCTCTCCGGTCGTCTCTCGTGGGTCGTCCCGGACGTCGGCCAGGCCGTGCAGCGCGGCCTCGCGCCAGTCGTCGGGCAGCAGGTGGTCGAGCACGTCGTCGACGGTGACCGCGCCGACCAGGTGGTCCGCCTCGTCGACGACCGGCGCGGCGACCATGTTGTAGGTCGCCAGGTAGCTGGTGATCAGCGGGAGCGGGGTGTCCGGCGGCAGCGGGTCGAGGTCGTCGTCGACCAGTGAGCCGACCAGCGTGTACGGGGGCTCGCGCAGCAGCCGCTGGAAGTGCACGGTGCCCAGGTACTTGCCGGTCGGGGTCTCGTTCGGCGGCCGGCAGACGTAGACCTGGGCGGCCAGCGCGGGCTTGTGGTCGGAGACCCGCACCCGGGCCAGCGCCTCGGCGACGGTGGCGTCCGGCTCCAGCACGATCGGCTCGGTGGTCATCAGACCGCCGGCGGTGTTCTCCTCGTAGGTCAGCAGGCGGCGGACCGGTTCGGCCTCGTCCGGCTCCATCAGCTGGAGCAGCCGCTCGGCCTCGTCGCCGGGCAGCTCGGAGAGCAGGTCGGCGGCGTCGTCCGGGTCCATCGCCTCCAGGACGTCGGCGGCCCGCTCGTCCTTCAGCTTGCCGATGATCTCGACCTGGTCGTCCTCGGGCAGCTCCTCCAGGACGTCGGCGAGCCGCTCGTCGTCGAGGGCGGCGGCGACCTCGGCGCGGCGCTTGGCCGACAGGTGGTGCATGACGTTGGCGAGGTCGGCGGGGCGCAGCTGGTCGAAGGTGGCGAGCAGGTTGGCGGCGCCCTGGTCCTCCTCGGGGAGGGCGAAGCCGGTGACGTCCTGCCAGTCCAGGGTGAGCGTCTCGCCGCGCGCCTTGCGCAGCCGGCCGACCCGGCCGACCTGCACGAAGACCTTGCCGATCTCCCACTCGCGCAGCCGGGTCTGGGTCATCGCGACGTCCAGGACGGTGACCTGCTGGCCGGTCTTGGTCCAGGTGACGGTGCGGTCGAGCAGTTCGGCGAGGACCAGGGTCTCGGCGGGGCGCTGTTCGAAGCGGCGCATGTTGATCACGCCGGTGCTGATCACCTGGGCGGACTCCAGGCTGGTCACCCGGGTCATCGGCAGGAAGATCCGGCGCCGGCCGACCACCTCGATCACCAGCCCGAGCACCCGGGGCGGGCGGCCGCCGATCCGCAGCGCGACCACGACGTCCCGGACCCGGCCGACCTGGTCGCCGTTCGGGTCGAAGACGGCGATGCCGGAGAGGTGCGAGATGAAGACCCGGTTGCCTGGCCCTGCCATGGACTGTGGACTCCCTCGCCTCGCTCGACGCCCGGTCGGGCGCGGCGGGCACGCCCCGCGGCTCAGGCTACCCGGGCGAACGTGGACGAGCCCGGTGAAAGCAGGGCGAATCGGGCGTCAGGGGGACGGTGGAGCCGGCGGAGGGGCCTCAGCCCTTGCGGCGCTTGAACACCAGCTTCGGCAGACCGGCCGGGATCGGGCGGCGGGTGGTCGCCGTGGTGGGCATCGGGGCCGTGGCGTGCGAACCGTCCGGCATCGCGCCCGGGCGCTCGGTGAGCGGGCCGCCCGCCGCGCCGCCCGCCGTACCGTCGGCGCCGACCGGCTCCAGCCGCAGCACCCGGCACTCGCGGGCCCAGCGGTCGGCGATGGTGTCGGTGTCGGGCGCGTTCAGCCGCTTGCCCTTGAGCTCCTCGACGGCGCCCAGCCAGGCCTCGCCCCGCGGGGCCAGCTCGACCACCCGGGCCGGCCAGCCGGTCAGCCGGCCGCCCTTGTCCTTGCTGCGGACGGTCACCGTCGCGCCCGCCCCGCCGGCCAGGCCGTGCAGCGGCTGCTCACCGCCGTCGCCGACCACCACCACCGCGCCGTCGTGCCAGGCATGCCAGAGCGCGCGGGCGTGCTGCTGGCCGTCGGCCCGGACCCAGAGCAGGCCGGACTTCTTCGCGGCCTCCTCCAGCAGGGCCCGGTCGAGGAAGTCGTCGGCGGTCGCGGCTGCGGCAGGCGTACGGTCCATGGCGCACAGCGTATGCCCTGGGGTGCGCCCGGCGTGTCTCGCGGTTCGGGCGACAGTTCCGTGACCGGCGCACGGGCCTTACCGTAGGAGCGGCCCGACCCCGGACCCGCGGCCCGACCCCGGACCCGCCCCGCAGCACCGACCGACCAGAGGAGCGCCGTGCCCGCCGCCCGGTCCGAGACCGCCCCCGCCGCCCGACCGGCGACCGCCGCCCCCGCGCCGCTCGACGGCGCCCCCGCGCGTCCGCTCCCCAGGACCGACCTGCTGCTGCTCGCCGTCTCGGTCGCTGGCATCTCGCTCTCCGCGCCGCTGATCAGCGCCACCGCCGCGCCCGCCCTGGCCATCGCCTTCTGGCGCAACGTCATGTCGGTCGGCGTGCTCGGCCCCTACGCCCTGCTGCGCCACCGCGCCGAACTGCGCGCCATCCCCCGGCGCGCCCTGCTGCTGGCGATGGCGGCCGGCGCGCTGCTGGCCGTCCACTTCGCGCTCTGGATGCCCAGCCTGCGGATGACCTCGGTGGCCTCGGCGACCGCCCTGGTCACCACCACCCCGCTCTGGACCATCCTGCTGATGCGGCTGCTCGGCGTCCGGGCGCCCCGGCTGGTCTGGGCCGGTACGGCGGTGGCCTTCACCGGCGTCCTGGTGCTCACCGGCGTCGACCTCACGCTCTCCCCGCGCGCCCTGGCCGGCGACGCGCTGGCGCTCGGCGCGGGCCTCGCCGCCGCCGGGTACATGCTGCTCGGCGCCGAGGTCCGGCGCACCGTCAGCACCACCGCGTACACGCTGGTCTGCTACGCGACCACGGCGGCGGTCCTGCTCGCGGTCTGCCTGGTCGCCGACGCGCCGCTGTCCGGCTGGCCGGCCGGCGTCTGGTGGCAGATCGTGCTGCTGATGGTCACCGCCCAACTGCTGGGCCACTCGCTCAGCAACCGGGTGGTGCGCACCCTCGGCCCCTCGGTCACCTCCACCGCGATCCTGCTGGAGACGCCGGGCGCCGCGCTGATCGCCGCCCTCTGGCTCGGCCAGTGGCCCCCGGCCGCCGCCTACCCGGCGGTGGTGCTGATCCTGCTCGGCCTGGTCCTGGTCGCCCGGGCGGACCGCCGCTAGCGGGCCGCCGGGCGGGGTGGGCTCAGAGCCAGCCGTTGCGGCGGAAGCCCCGGTACATGCCGACGCAGATCAGCACCACGCTGCCGAGCACCATCGGGTAGCCGTACTTGTGGTGGAGCTCCGGCATGTAGTCGAAGTTCATCCCGTACACGCCGGTGATCATGGTCGGCACGGCGAAGATCGCCGCCCAGGCGGTGATCTTGCGCATGTCCTCGTTCTGCGCCACCGACACCTGCGCCAGGTTCGCCTGGAGCAGCGAGTTCAGCAGCTCGTCGAAGCCGTGCACCTGCTCGGTGACCCGCGCCAGGTGGTCGGCCACGTCCCGGAAGTACTTCTGGATCTCCGGGTCGACCAGCCGCTGCAACGGCTCCGAGAGCTGCTGCATCGGCCGCAGCAGCGGCGCCACCGCCCGCTTGAACTCCAGCACCTCGCGCTTGAGCTGGTACACCCGCCCGACGTCGGTGCCCCGGCCGCCCCGGTTGGAGAACACGTCGAACTCGATCTCGTCGACGTCGGTCTGCAGCCGGTCGGCGACCAGCAGGTAGTTGTCCACCACCTGGTCGGCGATCGCGTGCAGCACCGCCGACGGGCCCTTGGCGAGCAGCCCGGAACCGTCCGCGTCGGCCTCCAGCCGGTGCCGCAGCTCCTTCAGCGAGCTGTGCCCGCCGTGCCGCACGGTGATCACGAAGTCCCGCCCCGCGAACACCATCAGCTCGCCGGTCTCCACCACCTCGCTGGTCGGGGTGAGCTGGTCGTGGTCGACGTACCGGATCGTCTTGAAGACGGCGAACAGCACGTCGTCGTACCGCTCGACCTTCGGCCGCTGGTGCGCGTGCACCGCGTCCTCCACCGCCAGCGGGTGCAGCCCGAACCGCTGCGCGATGCCCTCGAACTCGGCCTCGGTCGGCTCGTGCAGCCCGATCCAGCTGAACGAGCCGTCGCCCTCCGGCAGTTGCTTCGACGCCTTGACCAGCCGGGCCGCGTCGCGCGGGCTGCACGTCTCGCCGTGCCGCCGGCCGTGCTGGTAGACCGCGCAGTCGACCACGGCCGACGGCGTCTGACCCGGGTGGATGGTGTCGAACACCGCCGCCGCGGAGCGACGGCGGTTGGTGCGGACGGCTGCGCGCAGGCTGTTGATCATCGACATGGCAGGCTCCCTTGGGCAGGAACCGCCGCACGGCGGCGCGGTGACAGGTGGCCGTGGTGCGACGGCGGAGGAACACCGATGGAATCCGGCGCCTGCGGTCGGTCCTCGGCCTTGCTGGGGCACGCGGAACGGAACGACCGGACGTCGGTGAGGGTGCTCTCCCGGCCGGACCGGAAACCGCCGTGCCGACTGCACGGGGCGGCTGGTCCAGGTGGTGCCGAAACATCCCGGCGATCGCCGAGGTTTCTCAGGCCCGCTGTTTCAGCCCGTGTGACGAGGGGTACGGGGAAGGCGTCCGGGCCGGGTAGAGCTGCCGGTACTGCATGGTCGGCTGGTATCCACCGCAACCACCTCCTTCGCGCCGCTGCCCCGGGAGTGTGAGGATCCCCGGTAGCCAGTCGCTCACACTAACATCCGACCGGCCTTTGCCGCGCCCGCGTTCGCGTAAAGGCCGTGCCAACAGCGCGGATGCCGCGGGTTACGCTCACCGGCATGGCCCACGACTTCCCGCTCTTCGGCGACCCCTCCGGCAGCAGCCCGCACGGCCCCTCCCGGGACGCGGTGCTGGCCGCCGTCGAGGCCCGGCTGCTCACCACCTTC
This sequence comes from Kitasatospora sp. NPDC093806, assembly GCF_040683335.1. NCBI lineage: Bacteria > Bacillati > Actinomycetota > Actinomycetes > Kitasatosporales > Streptomycetaceae > Kitasatospora > Kitasatospora sp. NPDC093806. Next base: position 21,734 of record NZ_JBFBDO010000054.1, on the reverse strand, counting down.
GGCGAGCCGAGCGGCCGCGCCGCCGTCACCTTCCTCGGCACCGACCGGATCGAGGTGCTGCGCTTCGGCCCCGACGCCGAGGGCCTGGTCCGCTACGCCACCCTCGGCATGGCCGCCGCGCCGATGGCCGACCCGACCGCGACGGTCGCCGACCAGGTCCGGGGGCCGCGCGTCGAACTGGTCCTGACGGTCCGTGGGGGCCGGGACAGCGTGCTCCGCTCGCTCGCCACCTTCGCCGCGACGCCGCAGGTGGAGGGGCTGGTGGTGGCGCCCGGCGGCTCGCTGGACCTCGGCGCCCCGCTCTGGGACGGCGCGCCGTTCACCTCCGTCCTGGCGGCGGAGCCCGGCGGCCTGGTCGAGGACCTGGCGCTGGACGAGCCGGCCGACCCGGTCCGCTTCCTGCCGCTGCTGCCGATGACCCCCAACGAGGCCGGCTGGAAGCGGGTGCACGGCGCGGCGGCGCTGCAGGAGCGCTGGCTCCAGCACGGCACCGACCTGCGCGACCCGGACCGGCGCGGCGTCCGGCTGGACTGAGTCGGTGTCAGGGCGGCGGGGGTGACCCTGGGCGGCTGGTTGCGGTGCTCGGGCGCGCGTCCGCCGGCCCGCGACGCCGGGCGCTCCCGCGGGCCCGCGTGCGCCCCGTCGGCGTGCTCCGGGCGGCCGGGCGCGCTCCGGGGGTGAGCACCGGAGCGAGCACCGGGGCGAGTGCCGGCAGGGGTTGCCCGCCGACGCTCCCCCCGGAGGCTCCCCGGCCGCGCTCAGCCGCCGATCGGCTTCGCGCCCGTCGCCTGCCCCACCAGCGCCTCGTAGACCGCCGGGTCGGTGGTGTGCTCACCGAGCCGGACCGTCTTGCGGGCGCCGTGGTAGTCGCTGGACCCGGTGGTCAGCAGCCCCAACTCGGCCGCCAGGCCGCGCAGATGATCGCGGGCGGCCTCGTCGTGGTCGATGTGGTCGACCTCCAGCCCGGCCAGCCCGGCCGCCGCGAGGTCGGCGATGACCTGGTCGGAGACCGTCCGCCCGCGCTTCACCGCCCCCGGGTGGGCGAAGACCGGCACCCCGCCGGCCGCCCGGACCAGCCGGACCGCCGTCACCGGGTCGGTCTCGTGCTTGCGCACGTCCGCCCGCCCGCCGTTGGCCAGCCAGTCCGCCGTGAACGCGTCCGACACCGTGGCCACCACGCCCGCCTCGACCAGCGCGCTGGCGATGTGCGGGCGGCCCACCGAACCGGCCCCGGCGATCCGCTCCACCTGCTCCCAGCTGATGTCCGCGCCCAGCTCGCGGCAGCGCTCGACGATCGCCCGCCCGCGCCGGAACCGGTCGGTGCGCACCAGCTCGCGCTCCGCCGCGAAGGCGGGCTCGGCCGGGTCGAACAGGTAGGCCAGCAGGTGCATCGAGACGTCGCCCACCACGCAGGAGAGCTCGGCGCCCGGGACCAGGGTCAGCCGGGTGCCGGCCGGCAGCGCGTGCACCGCGTCGGCCGCCTCGGTGTGGCCCGCCACCGTGTCGTGGTCGGTCAGCGCCACCACGTCCAGACCGGCCGCGACCGCCGCCGCGACCAGTTCGGCCGGGCTGTCCGTGCCGTCGGAGGCGTTGCTGTGGGCGTGGAGGTCGATGCGCACGGGCGGTGCTCCCTGGATGGCCGGCGCCGGGACGGCGCACCGGAGCGGCGCCGGGTCGGCCGGGTGCCGCCCAGGATAGTGCGGCGCGCGGCCCGGCCCGGGCGGTCCCGGCGGCGCGGGTTCGGACGGGTCCGGGTCGTGGGCGGTCAGCCCAGCAGGCGGGGGGAGAGCGCCCCGCAGGGCAGCAGGTCCAGTTCGGCGCCGGCCTCCCGCAGGTCGGTCAGCACCAGCTCGTCGTACATCACCAGCGCCGACTGCTCCGGCCAGGCCACCGCCCAGAGCCAGAGGCCGCGCGCCTCGCCGACGAAGACGGCGCGGTCGGCCGGGGCGTCCGGCACGTGGAACATCGGGGTGGGCCGGCCGGCCGCCAACAGCTTGGCGTCGGCGGGCTTGTAGAGGGCCACCGACTCGCCCGGATCGGGCCCGGACAGCCCCGCGTACCGGGCGCCGAGCCCCACGCCCAGCTCCTCGGCGACCAGCACCAGCTCACCGAAGCCGCCCAGTGGCGCCGGACCGGAACAGGCGACGGCGGTCGCCCGGGCCCCCGAGACGTCGTCGCCGACGTGCGCGATGCCGGTGTAGAGCCAGCCCACCGGGAGCGGCCAGGGCATCCAGACGGGCACCTGGGAACGGGCGACGGCCACGCCCAGCGCCTCCACGCTCGGGGGCAGTACCGGTTGCATCGGGTGCACGGCGCCGTGCCGGTCGCACTGCCAGGTGTCTGAGAACAGACCGGGGGCGCGGACCCGACCGGCGCACCTCGGGCAGCTTGGCTCGCCCCTCATAGCCGACAACGCTCCTCCCTCCGGACCGCCGCGTCAAGGACGATCACCCGTACGGAGGGCGGCTCGGCGGCACCTGTCGGTGGCGGGCGCGTCCGTCCGGCGCGGGGTGGGCGCGGTGCGGGCGGCTCTCGTTGGGGGATGTCCAGCGACGGGCGGCGGCAAACGTCGAGGGCCGCGCGCCGGGGTGCGCCGGGGTGTTCCGGGCGGGGCGCCGACGTCCGCGCCCGAACAGACTGACGCCCCGTTGTCGCTGGTGCGATGACGGGGCGTCAGTCGGGTATCGGGACGTCCGGATCGGACGCGCCGGGATCGTCGGCGGCGGGGGCGGGCTCGTGGTCCCGGGCGCCGCGCCTGGTCAGACGGTCGGGCACGGACGGATGAGCAGGCGTTCGCCGGTGCGGGCGGCGGCCTGGACGAGCTCGCGGACGGTTTCGGCGTCGGCGATCAGGCGGTCGGTGGCGGTGCCGTGGGCGTCGTCCAGTCGGAGAATCTCGAAGCGCATGGGCCTCTCCTTTCCTGGCCCCGCCGTGCGGGGCGTCCGTGGCTGAGTCGGTATCAGCCCTTTCGGGGTCTGTCGGGTCGAACGGTCGACCAGCTGTCGCGGCAAAGAGGGCTCCCCCCTGCTTGCCAAGGGCGTCTGGGTCCCTCGTGAACCACCATGCGGTGGCGCTGCTACCGGGCCGTTGCCCGTCCGTAAAGTCCTGGTTTCGGAGGTGTCGCGTCGATGGCACCGCGACGTCACTGTCGACGATGCTTCCAGGACCGAATCAAATATTACCGCAACTAACGAATTTTGTCGCGCCCCCTTGTACCAGGTCGCTCCGGGAGGTGCCCTGGTGGGGGTGGGGGGAACGGGTGGAGTGGGCGGGTTGGGCGGGGCGGGCGGGCCGGATCAGGCCCAGAAGGCCAGCAGCGCCTCGGCGGTGGCGGCGGGCCGCTCGGCGTTGGGGGAGTGGCCGGCGTCCGCGACCACCACCCGGCGGGCGCCCAGCCGCTCCGCCATCGCGGTCTGCTCCGGCACCGGCCAGGCGTAGTCCCGCACGCCGGAGAGCACCAGGGCGGGCAGTCCGGCGGCCACCGCGGCGGCCAGCTCGTCCACCCGGTCCGGTGCGGCGATCAGGTGGCCGCCGGTGGTGATCAGCGACTGCGGGACGTTGGCCAGCCAGCGCCGGTGCAGGAACGCGGCCACCTCGGGGGAGGGGCGGCGCGCGCGGTCCCCACTGGCCTCCTCCATGTCCTGCATCACCTGCCAGATCTGCTCCAGACTCATCGACGGCAGCACGTCGACCAGCAGTTTGGTCTTCTCCGCCTCGCCCGGTTCGATCGTCCCGGGGCCGGTGGACATCAGCGTCAGCGACGCCCACGGCAGTACTCCGGCGGCCCCCGCCGGCGCGGCTCCGCCCGGGACGTCCCCGCTCGACGCGGCCCCACCCGATGCGGCTCCACCCGATGCGGCCTCGGCCAGGACGGCCTCGCGGACCACCTGGCCGCCGAAGGAGTGGCCCAGCAGGTGCAGCGGCCCGGTGCCGTCCTCGCGCAGCAGCGCGGCGGTGAGCGCCCGCACGTCCGCGCCCAGCGCGGCCACCGCGTAGGCGGCCGGGTCGTCCGGCCCGCCGGTGTCGAGCTGTCCGCGCTGGTCGACCGCCGTCACCCGGTAGCCGGCCGCGGCGAGCGGCTCCAGCAGCGCGATGAAGTCCTCCTTGCTGCCGGTGAAGCCGGGCACCAGCAGGGCGGAGCCGCGTACCGCCCCGGCGGGCTCCGCCCGCAGCGCGGCGAACTCCCCGCGCGCCGTCGTCACCCGCAGCGCACGCGCGCAGGCGGGAAGGGTGAGGAACGGCGGCGTGCTCATGGACGGACCTCCGACGGCCGGGCGCGGTGAACTGACGGGTAACCCCGAGCCTACGGCCTGTCAGTCCCGCCGAATATGTCGACCGGTCTACTTAAACGGCTGCTCAGGGCCGGTTCTCTGTAGACCGGTCTACTGATTTCGAGCCGCCCAGCCAAGAATATGTAGACCGGTCCACAGAATTATGTAGACCGGTCTACAGAACGCCGGAGGGGCGGCCCGTGGAAACCGGGCCGCCCCTCCGGGCGGTGCTACGTGCAGCGCTGTGCGGCGCTGCGTGCGGTGCCGCGTGCGGATCAGCTCTCCGGGGTCGCCTCGGGGGCGGCCGCCGGGCGGCGGGTCCGGGTGCGGCGGCGCGGGGCCGCGGCCTCGGCCGGGGCGTCGGCGGTGCCCTCCGCGGGAGCGGCGGCGGCCTCGGCCGGAGCCTCGGTCTTCTTCGCCCGGGTCCGGGTGCGCTTCGGCTTCTCCGCCGCGGCCGGCTCGGCGGCGACGGGCGCCTCGGCGGCCGCGGCCTTGCTGGCCGCGGCCTTGGTGGCACCGGTCTTCGCGGCCGGGGCCTTGGCGGCCGGAGCCTCGACGACGGCGGCGGCCTCGACGGTCACGGCCGCCTCGGCGGCCGCGCCCTCACCGGACGCCGCACCGCGCGAGCGGCGGCGACGGCGGCGCGGGGCCGCGCCCTCGCCCTCGGCGGCCTCGACCGCCGGAGCCTCCGGACCGGTCGGAGCGGCGGTGCGGGTCGCCGCCTCGGCGACGACCTCCCCGGCCGTGCCCTCGACCGTGCCCTCGACAGCCCCCTCGACCGACGAGCCGCGGCGGGTGCGCCGACGCTCGCGGGTCTTGCGGGCCGGCTTCTCCTCGGCGACGACGGCCTCGGCGGCACCGGACCGGCCGGAGCCGCTCCGCCCGCCCCGGCCACGCCCGCCGGCCGGACGCGAACCGCGCCCGCCGGTCTCGCCGAGGTCCTCGACCTCCTCCGCGCCGAGCCCGGCCCGGGTCCGCTCCGAGCGCGGCAGCACGCCGGTGGTGCCCTTGGCGATGTGCAGCAGCTCGTACAGGTGCGGCGAGGTGGAGTAGGTCTCCTCCGGCTCGTTGAACGACAGCTCCAGCGCCTTGTTGATCAGCTGCCAGCGCGGGATGTCGTCCCAGTCGACCAGGGTGACGGCGGTACCCGAGGCGCCGGCCCGGCCGGTGCGGCCGATCCGGTGCAGGTAGGTCTTCTCGTCCTCCGGGCACTGGTAGTTGATGACGTGCGTGACGCCCTCGACGTCGATGCCGCGGGCCGCGACGTCGGTGCAGACCAGCACGTCGACCTTGCCGTTGCGGAACGCCCGCAGCGCCTGCTCGCGCGCGCCCTGGCCCAGGTCGCCGTGGACGGCGCCGGACGCGAAGCCGCGCTGGGTCAGCTGGTCGGCGACGTCGGCGGCGGTCCGCTTGGTGCGGCAGAAGATCATCGCCAGCCCGCGGCCGTCGGCCTGCAGGATGCGCGAGACCATCTCGACCTTGTCCAGCGAGTGGGCGCGGAAGATGTGCTGCTCGATGTTGGCGACCGTGGTGCCGGTGTCGTCCGGCGCGGTGGCCCGGATGTGGGTCGGCTGGCTCATGTACCGGCGGGCGAGGCTGATGACCTGGCCCGGCATGGTCGCCGAGAACAGCAGGGTCTGCCGCTTGGCGGGCAGCATGGTGATGATCTTCTCGACGTCCGGGAGGAAGCCGAGGTCGAGCATCTCGTCGGCCTCGTCCAGGACCAGCGCGCGGACCTTGGAGAGGTCCAGCTTCTTCTGGCCGGCCAGGTCGAGCAGACGGCCCGGGGTGCCGACGACGATGTCGACGCCCTTCTTCAGCGCCTCCACCTGCGGCTCGTAGGCGCGGCCGCCGTAGACGGCGAGCACGCGGACGTCGCGGACCTTGCCGGCGGTCTGCAGGTCGTTGGTGACCTGGGTGCACAGCTCGCGGGTCGGGACGACGATCAGCGCCTGCGGGGACTCGGAGAGCTGCTCCTCGTCCGCGCGCCCGGCGTCGATGTCGGCGCGTACGACGACCCGCTCGATCAGCGGGAGGCCGAAGCCGAGCGTCTTGCCGGTGCCGGTCTTGGCCTGGCCGATGACGTCGTGGCCGGTCAGCGCGACCGGCAGGGTCATCTCCTGGATGGGGAACGGGTGGACGATGCCGACGGCCTCCAGGGCCTCGGCGGTCTCCGGGAGGATCCCCAGGTCCCGGAACGTGGTCTTCGTGGGTTCAGCGGTGGTGGACAGGGTGCTGCCTCTTCCGTGTGGGAGGGGCCGAGAGCGAGCGACGGGCGGGCAGCCGCGCGGCTGCGAACGGGCCTGGGCGGCCCCGAATACAGCTGCGCGGACGCACAACCGCGCCGGTCCCTGCGGCCGGCCGGTGCGCGCGGCCCGGTCAAGGGGCGCGTCGCCGGCGGCGTCGGGGAGGATTCCCGTGAGGGACCTGCGCGGGACCATGCGCCGGGATGGCGCGGTCTCGGCGGCCCTCGCTCGGCCACTGATGCGGTGCCAAGGCTTGAAGTCCAAGCCCTGGTCGGAGCCGATCGGCTCTCCGACCGGGCATCCGCGTACGTTGAGAACCCGTGCTTCCGGTGCGACAGTCCTGACGGACGGAACCGCTTCGGAGCGGGCTTGCCCGGCACACCGAGACGGCGGTGACACCGTGCGAGCACGACGGGCCTCCGTACCACCATACAGTCACCCGACGACTCGAACACGTGACGCGGACGACATCGCAGGTCGGAGGGGTGGCGGCGAGACCGTCACGGAGGCGGCCGGGCCGGGCGCGGGGCGTGTGCGGGGCGCGGCCCGGGACGGACCGGGACTAAGGTGGCGGGTCATGGAGAACCGTGGTGAGACGCAGGACGACGTGGCGGCCGGCTCGATCGGCGACTGGGCGACCCGCGCGGCCGACCCGGGCTACCGGGCCGCCGTGCTGGACCTGCTCGGCGCCCTCGCGTACGGCGAGCTGAGCGCCTTCGAGCGGCTCGCCGAGGACGCCAAGCTCGCCCCCGACCTGGCCGACAAGGCGGCGCTGGCCCGGATGGCCTCCGCCGAGTTCCAGCACTACCAGCGCCTGCACGACCGGCTCGCCGAGATCGGCGCCGACCCGGAGGAGGCGATGCGCCCCTTCGTCGAGCCGCTGGAGCTGTTCCACCGGATGACGGCGCCCTCGGACTGGCTGGAGGGCCTGGTCAAGGCCTACGTCGGCGACGCGATCGCGACCGACTTCTACCGCGAGGTGGCCGTCCGGCTGGACGACGACACCCGCGAGCTGGTGCTCGGCGTCATGTCGGACACCGGTCACGCGCAGTTCGCGGTGGACAAGGTCCGCCAGGCGATCGAGGCCGACCCGCGGGCCGGCGGCCGGCTGGCGCTCTGGGGCCGACGGCTGATGGGCGAGGCGCTCAGCCAGGCCCAGCGGGTGGTGGCCGAGCGGGACGCGCTGTCCAACCTGCTGGTCGGCGGCGTCCAGGTGCAGGGCTTCGACCTGGTCGAGGTCGGCAAGATGTTCAACCGGATCACCGAGGCGCACACCAAGCGGATGGCCGCCCTCGGCCTGGCGTCGTAGCGCCTCCCGGCCGCGGGAGGCCCCGAGCCGTCAGGCGGGCCGGTGCCGCCGGTGCGCGCCCGCCCGGTGCGGGCGGTGCCGGTGCGCCGGCTGGCGGCCGGCGGCCAGGTCGGGCCGGGCCAGCACCGAGGTGAGCAGCGCCGAGGCGACCGCCGAGATCGCGATGCTCGCCGCCGGGTACCCGCCGTTCAGCGTGAAGTGCGCGACCACCCCGGTGAGCAGCGCCGAGCCGAGGGCGGTGCCCAGGGTCAGCGCCGGCCCGGACGGGAACAGATCGCGCATCGACACCAGCGCGGTGGCGCCGACGATCAGGCCGACGAGGGCGAAGGCGAGCGTCTCGACCAGCAAGGGAGCCTCCCCGGGGGTGCGGGCGCGCGGCGCACGGTCGGCCGCACTGTCGCCGTACCCCGGCAGTCCCACCCGTACACCCCGGACCCCCGCCGACGGCCGGTAGCGGCCACGACGGGCCCCGGCCCGGACGGCCCCGGACGCGACGGTGCCCCGCCCCCTCGACGGAGGGGACGGGGCACCGGGGGTACCGCGTGTTACAGCTCAGAGCGTGCCGAAACCGACCTTGCGGACGGCCTGCTCGCCGATCTCGACATACGCCAGGCGATCGGCCGGGACGATGACGCGGCGGCCGTGCTCGTCGGCCAGCGTGAGGAGCTTCTCGGTGCCCTCCAGCGCCTTCGCGACCGCGCTCTGGACCTCATCGGCAGTCTGCGAGCTCTCGATCACGATCTCTCGCGGCGCGTTCTGCACGCCGATCTTGACCTCCACGGCTTCCGTCCCTCCGGGGTTGCAGCCATCCACGCGCGGGCACCGGACCGCCTGGGACAAGCGTTCGCGACGACCGCGCCGTACGGCTTCACCATAGAGCACCGGATCGGCGCCGAGGCCAAGGTCGAACGATCACCGATCGACCACCCGCCTGGTCACCGCCCGGGGGCGGGGGTCTACGGCGCGTCGGTGTTGGGGTGCATCGGGAAGCCCTTCAGCCCGCGCCAGGCCAGGCTGGCGACCAGCCGGACGGCCTCGTCGCGCGGGATCTCCAGGCCCTGCGAGAGCCAGTACCGGGCGGTGATCTGGGCCAGGCCGCAGACGCCCGCGGCGAGCAGCTTGGACTCCGACTGCGGCAGGTCGGTGTCCTCCTGGATCACCCGGCTGACCAGCGTCGCGCTGGCCTCGGCGGCCCGCTCGACCCGCTCGCGCACGGCCGGCTCGTTGGTCAGGTCCGACTCGAAGACCAGCCGGAACGCGCCGGACTCGCTGGACACGTAGTTGAAGTACGCCTCCATCGTCGCGGCCACCCGGAGCTTGTTGTCGGTGGTCGTCTCCAGCGCCTCGCGGGTCGACTCGACCAGGGCGTCGCAGTGCTTGTCCAGCAGCGCCAGGTAGAGCTCCAGCTTCCCGGGGAAGTGCTGGTACAGGACCGGCTTGCTCACCCCGGCGCGGTCGGCGATGTCGTCCATGGCGGCCGCGTGGTAACCCTGCGCGACGAACACCTCCTGGGCGGCACCGAGCAGTTGTTCACGGCGGGCGCTTCGCGGCAGGCGGGCACCGCGCGGGCGCTCCTGCGCCTCCTGGATGGCCGTCACGGCGCTCCTCACTTCACGGGTCGTACGGGGTCGGCAAGATGACCGATTCTACTTTCGGGTAACCGCCTTCGCGCTTGGCGGGCGCGAGAAAAGTGACGATCCCCCTTGTCAGGAGCCCACAATACGGCGCCCACCACGGCCATCGGCAGTGCTGCGGACGAGGGAATGGGACGACCTCCCGGCAGCGGTCCGGCACCGGCCCGGGCGCGGGACGCCGCGGTACCGGCTCACTACCATCGTCCACCATGAACAGCGCTGAGCAGCAGATACTCCCGGAACCGGCCGCCCCGGCGCCGTTCCGCACCGTCGAGGTGCCCGGCGCCGTACTGGCGGTGCACCGGCCCGCGAGCGCGTCCGAGGGCGCCCCCGCGGCGGCCGACGGACGGGCGCCGGCGCTGTTCGTGCACGGGCTCGGCGGCTCGGCGGCCAACTGGACGGCCCTGATGGACCGGCTCACCGGCGAGGTCGACGCCGAGGCCGTGGACCTGCCCGGCTTCGGCCACTCCGCCCCGCCCACCGACGGCAACCTCAGCCTCTCCGGACACGTCCGCGCCGTCATCGGCTACCTGGAGGCGGCCGGCCGCGGCCCGGTCCACCTGTTCGGCAACTCGCTCGGCGGCGCCGTCTCGGTCCGGCTCGCCGCGCTCCGCCCCGACCTCGTCCGCAGCCTCACCCTGGTCTCGCCCGCGCTGCCGGAACTGCCCCCGCAGCGCACCGCCTGGCCCACCGGGCTGCTCGCCGTCCCCGGCGTCCCCGGGCTGCTGCGCCGGCTGCCGGCCGGGGAGCGGGACGTCGAGCGGGCCACCGACGAACTGCTGCGACTGGTCTACGGCGACCCGGACGGCCTGCCCGCGGCCACCCGGGCCGAGGCGGTCGCCCAGTACCGGCGGCGGCTGGAGCTGCCGTACGCGATGCAGGCGCTGGTCGGCTCGGCGCGCGGGATCGTCTCCGCCTACACCGAGCGCGGCGACCAGGCGCTCTGGCGGCAGGCCGCCCGGGTGACCGCCCCGGTGCTGCTGGTGTACGGGCTGCGCGACCGGCTGGTCTCGTACCGCTCGGCGCGGCGGGCCTGCGCGGCCTTCGCGGACTCCCGGCTGCTGGTGCTGCCGGACTCCGGGCACGTGGCGATGATGGAGCACCCCGACGCGGTCGCCCGGGAGGTGCGGGAGCTGCTGAGCCGCACGCCCTGAGCCGCGAAGCCGCGAAGCCGCGAAGCAGGGCACGACGGATACCCCGTGATCGGCCGCCGTTAACGCCAAGATCGGGAAGAGGTCACTCCGGTTCACTCGTTCAGGTGGCAACCAGGCATGTGACCGATGGATTGCCGTAGGCCGGTCCTACCTTTCTGCTGTCGGACCGAACAGGTGTGGGGGAGACACGGCCGCCGGAGGACCCGGAGGGCGGCCGCGGGCGGTACCGGCCCGGGCCGCGGGGTCCGCGGCGGGCCGCCGCCGTGCCGCCCCCGGGCCGGACGTGTCGAACGCGAGGCGGCCGGGCGCCGATCGAACCGCCCGGTTCCACCCGGTCCGCCCAGCCCGCCCAGCCATCCGTCGATCCGCTCTGCTCTGGAGGTCTCCCGTGCGCGTTGCACTGCTCACCGAGGGTGTGCGCCCGCACGCCCGGCGTGGCGCCGGCGGCTGGTGCGACCGGCTGGTGGACGGCCTGGGCGAGCACGAGTTCACCTGGTACGTCCTCGCCGGGACGGCCGGACAGGCCGGGGCCGCCCCCGCCCCGGACCCCGACGGCCGGCGGCCCGCGTCGTACGAACTCGCCCTCTGGGGGCGCCGCCCGGCCGGCCGCGCGCCCGGCGCGCTGCGCAGACGCCAGTACGCCGACGCCTACGAGCAACTGGTCCGGTCCCTGCTGCGGCCCGGCGAGCGCACCGCCTTCGGCCCCGGCCTGTACCGGCTCGCCGAACTCGCCCGGGCGGACGGCGCGCTGCCCGCCTTCCTGGTCTCCGACCGGGCCCGGCGCGTCCTGGAACGGGTCTGGCGCTCGCCCGGCGCCGACACCTCCGCCGGACAGCCGCTGGTCTGCGACGTCCTGGTCGCCGCCGACCTGCTCGAACAGTGCCTGCGACCGCTCACCGCCCCCTGGTACGGCACCGCGCCCGGCGGCCTCGGCGCCGCCGACCTCTGCCACGTCGTCGGCGGCGGCCCGGCCGCGCTGCCCGCGCTGGTCGCCAAGCAGCTGCACGGGGTGCCGTTCGTGGTCACCGAGCACGGGCTGCACCTGCGCGAGCAGTACCTCGGTTACCGCGAGGCCCCCTACCGGTGGCCGGTCCGGGCGCTGCTGCTCGCCTTCTTCCGGGCGCTCACCGAGGAGACCTACCGGCAGGCCGCCGTGCTGACCCCCGGCAGCGCCCACGACCAGCAGTGGCAGCAGCGCTGCGGAGCCGACCCGGCGCGCACCCGGGTGGTGTACGAGGGGACCCCGGCGGTCGACCGGCCCGCCGCGGGCGCCGAACCGGCCGTCCCGACCCTGGTCTGGGCGGGCGCCCTGGAACCCGGCCGCGACCCCGAACTCGCCCTGCACGCCTTCGCCCGGGTCCGCGCCGAACTGCCCGCCGCGCGGCTGGTCGTCCACGGCGAGGAGGGCGTCCCCGGCTACCGGGCGCACTGCGCGGCCGTCGCCGAACGGCTCGGGATCGGCGGGGCGGTCGAGTTCGCCGGGCGGCCGCGCGCGGCGGCGGACGCCTGGGCGGACGGCACCGTCGTGGTCTTCTCCGCGCTCTCCCAGCGCCGGCCCCGGCTGCTGGCCGACGCGATGCTGAGCGGCCGGGCGGTGGTCGCCACGGACGTCGGGGTGGCCCGCGAGGTGGTCGGCCCGACCGGGCTGCTCGTCCCGCCGCGCGACCCGCAGGCGCTGGCCGGGGCCTGCCTCGCCCTGCTGCGCGACGAGGAACGCCGGGCCCGGCTCGGCCTGGCCGGCCGCCTGCGGGCGCAGGAACGCTTCGCCGTCGAACCCGTGATCGGCGCCTTCCGGGAGATCTACCTGGAGCTGGTCTCGCACTGGCCCGCCTTCCCGGCCGCCGCCCCCGGGCCGCGCGCCGGGCGGCCCCAGCCGTTCGCCCGCCCGGCCGAGTACTGGCTGACCGACCGCCGGACCGCCGCCGCCCCGGGCCCGGACGGCACCGTCGAGGACCAGGCGGACGACTCCCCGGACGGCACCCCGGCAGCCGGGACCGACGCGCCCGCGGCGGGTGGCTGTGCGTCGCCCGGGGGCGCGGTGGGGGCGTCCGGTCGCCTGACGGCCGGGGCGGCGGGTGGTGCAACGGGTGGTGCGGCGCGGTCCGCGGCTGCGGTGGACGGTGTGGGGCCGGAGGGCGCGGTGGGGCTGCTCGACGCCGATCGCGGGGCGGCTGGTGCCGCGCGGTCGGTCGCCGCGCCGGGCGGTGCGGATGTGGTGGGGCTGCCCGAGGCCGGGTGCGTGGTGAGTGGTGGCGCGGACGGGGCTTGGGGGACGGTGGTGCCGCTCGGGGGTGAGCGGGCCGGGGCGGGTGGCGGGCGGGGGGAGAGCCGGGCGGCGGGTCCGGACGGGGCGTCCGACCGCTCCGGTGCGCTCGCGGAGGCGGTCTGATGGCGACCGGTGGAGGCGTGGCCCCGGGGTCGGCGCCGCTGGCCGAGGTCCCCGGCGGCCGCGAGCCGTCCGGGGACCCGGTGCGCGAGCTGATGGCGGAGCACCGGGTGCTCTGCGAGCGGGCCGTCGACCCGCTGGAGATCGCCGCCGGGCTGGAGGAGGCCGGGCTGGGCCGGTCCGCCGCCGCCCGCTGCCGGCACGCCGACCTGTTCTCGCTCGCCGAGGAGCTGTACGCCCGGGTGCCGCCCCGCCCGCCCGGGGCGGAGCCGGCCGCGCCGGTGGAGAGCTGGCAGCGGCGGTGCGGGGTGGCGCTGCGGACCTCGGCGCTGGCCGCGCTCCCGTGCGCGGCGGCGGCCGCCCTCGGCGGGGGCCGGCCCGTGCTGCTGGCGGCGGCCGTCCCGCTCGCGCTCGTCCCGGCGGCGTCCGGCACACCCGGGGAGCCCGGACCGACCGGCTCCCCGTGGCGGACGGCGGCGGCGGGTGCGGACGCGGCCCCGGACGGCCCGACTGCGGACGCCCCGACCGCGGACGCCCCGGACCGGCGGACCGACCGGCGCCGCCGCTGGACGCCGGGGGCGCAGGGCGCCGGGGTGGCCGGGCTGCTGCTGGTGCCGCTGGCCGTGGCCGCCGACGGGCCGGGGGAGTGGCGGGTGACCGCCGCGCTGGTGCTGGCGGCGGCGCTGTCGGCCGGGTCGGCGGAGTGGGCGGCCCGGTGGCTGCGGCACGTCGGCCGGGGCCACCTGGGCGCGGCGGCGACGCTGGCCGAGTTCCGGTCCCGGATGCGGCCGGTGCTGCCGGTGGCGCTGGCGCTGCACCTGGCGGTGCTGGCGGTGCTGACCTTCGCCGCGCTCGCCGTGCTGACCGCGGTCGCCCCGCGCCCGGGGCCCGGGCACGGCGGCGGGCTGCTGCACCTGGCGGCGGAGCGGGCCGGGCCCGTGCAGTGGGCGGCGCAGGGCGTGCTCGGCCTGCTGCTGGTGCTGGTCGCGCTGCTGGCCCGGTGCGGCCGGGCCGGGGCCGCCGCGCTGGGCGCGCTGGCCGGGGCGGCGGGTACCGCGGCGCCGCCCGGGCCGCTGGCCGGGCTGTGCGGCGGCGGGGCGGTCGCGCTGGCGCTGCTCGCCTACGCGTGGCCGGTGCTGGGCCGTCCCGATGCGTACCGCTGACCGCGCGCCGGCCGCCCGCCCGCCCGTACCTCCGGCCCTCCGGGCCGCTCGATTTCCCGTTGTTCACGTTCACTCGGACCCGCCAGGCCGTACCCGGTCTGGCTTCGTGGAAGGACGCCCCCGATGAGGGTGCTGCTGCTGGGCGCCGACGGCTTCATCGGCCGTCGGGTCACCGATCGCCTGCTCGTGGATCCGGAGTTGCAGGTGACGGTGCTCGGCCGGCGTGACTCCGCCGACATCCGTTTCGACCTGACCACCGGCAGTCCGGGCGCGCTGGCCCGGTTCCTGGACGCGGTCGCGCCGCAGGTGGTGATCAATTGCGCGGGTGCCACCTACGGCAGTTCGCGCACGCTGATCCGGGCCAACACGCTCGCGGTGGCGACCGTCTGCGAGGGGATCCGGCGCAGCCGGGAGCCGGCCCGGCTGGTGCACGTCGGTTCGGCGGCCGAGTACGGGCCGGTGCCGGGCGGGGTGCCGGTGTCGGAGAGCGCCGAGCCGCGCCCGGTGGGCCCGTACGGGGTGTCGAAGCTGGCCGGGACGGAGCTGGTGCTGGCCTCGGGGCTGGACGCGGCGGTGCTGCGGGTGTTCGACGTGGTGGGGCCGGGGGCGCCGACCGCCTCGCTGTTCGGCCGGCTGGCCGAGGGGCTGCGGCGGGCGCTGGAGCGGGAGGAGTCCCAGGTGCGGATGCCGGACCTGTCCGGATACCGGGATTTCGTGGACGTCCGGGACGTCGCGCGGGCGATCCAGGCGGCGGCGGTGTCGGCCGCGACGGGCGTGATCAACGTCGGCAGCGGGCACGCCGTCCGGGCCCGGGAGGCGGCCCAGCTGCTGGTCCGGGCGTCCGGCTTCGAGGGGTCGATCGTGGAGGAGAACCGGCAGGTCCTGCTGCCCGCGCAGGCCGGCGGGACGGTCGAGCACCTGGCCGGGCACGGGGTCGGCCACCACCTGCCGGGCCACCGTCCGGTGGAGCCGCGGCCGGTGGAGGGCCGGGTCGCGGCGGGGGAGCCGGTGCCGTGGCGGCAGGCGGACGTGCGGACCGCCCGGGACCGTCTCGGCTGGCGGACACAGGTGCCGCTGGAGGAGTCGCTGGGGGACGTCTGGCTGGAGACGGCCTGCCGGGTCTGACCCGGCGGCGGGGCCCGGTCCGGGCCGTGACCAGGCCCGGACCGGGCCCGGAGCGGCCGCGGACCGGGCCTTCGCCGTGGTCCCACCATCCGGCGCGGCCCGTCTCGCCCATCGGACGAGCTGTCTCGGAATACCGGGGCGGCATGACACTGTTGGCGTAGCAGAGCCACCTCGGTGGCGGAGCAACACGCCCCTTGCACGCCCCTAGAGGTTGGCCCTGGCCACCCGAACTGACGACCATCGGAGTCCCCGTGTCGCTGCCACCCCTGGTCGAGCCGGCCGACGAGCTCACCGTCGACGAGGTCCGCAGGTACTCCCGCCACCTGATCATCCCCGACGTGGGCATGGCCGGGCAGAAGCGGCTGAAGAACGCCAAGGTGCTGTGCGTCGGCGCCGGCGGCCTCGGCTCGCCCGCGCTGATGTACCTGGCCGCGGCCGGCGTCGGCACGCTCGGAATCGTCGAGTTCGACGTGGTCGACGAGTCCAACCTGCAGCGGCAGATCATCCACGGCCAGTCCGACATCGGCCGCTCCAAGGCCGAGTCGGCGCGGGACTCGGTCAAGGAGATCAACCCCTACGTCGACGTGATCCTGCACGAGGACCGCCTCGACAACTCCAACGTCATGGAGATCTTCGCCGGCTACGACCTGATCGTGGACGGTACCGACAACTTCGCCACCCGCTACCTGGTGAACGACGCCGCGGTGCTGCTCGGCAAGCCGTACGTGTGGGGCTCGATCTACCGCTTCGACGGCCAGGCCAGCGTGTTCTGGGCCGAGCACGGCCCGTGCTACCGCTGCCTCTACCCGGAGGCGCCGCCGCCGGGCATGGTCCCGTCCTGCGCCGAGGGCGGCGTGCTGGGCGTGCTGTGCGCGTCGATCGGCTCGATCCAGGTCACCGAGGCGATCAAGCTGCTGGCCGGGGTCGGCGACCCGCTGGTCGGCCGGCTGATGATCTACGACGCCCTGGAGATGAACTACCGCCAGGTGAAGGTCCGCAAGGACCCGGACTGCGCGGTCTGCAGTGAGAACCCGACCGTCACCGAGCTGATCGACTACGAGGCCTTCTGCGGCGTCGTGTCGGAGGAGGCGCAGGCGGCGGCCGCCGGTTCGACGATCACCTCGAAGCAGCTCAAGGAGTGGCAGGACGAGCAGGAGGACATCTTCCTGATCGACGTCCGCGAGCCCGGCGAGTACGAGATCGTCAGCATCCCCGGCGCGGTGCTGATCCCGAAGAACGAGTTCCTGATGGGCAACGCGCTGGAGCAGCTGCCGCAGGACAAGAAGATCGTGCTGCACTGCAAGTCGGGCGTCCGCTCGGCCGAGGTGCTGGCCGTGGTGAAGTCGGCCGGCTTCGCCAACGCCGTCCACCTGGGCGGCGGCGTCCTCGGCTGGGTGAACCAGATCGAGCCGCACAAGCCGGTGTACTAGGTCGTACGAACGCAGGAAGGGCCCGCTCCGGCGGGCCCTTCCGCGTTTCCGCCCTGAACTACAGCGCGCCCTTGCGCTGGAGCACGTTGTAGGAGATCCAGCCGGGCAGCACCGGCAGCCAGAAGGTGAGCGCCCGGTAGAGGAACACCGCCGGGGTGGCGACGGTCGGCGGCACGTCGGCGACGGTGAGCGCGCCGATCAGCGCGACCTCGACCGGGCCGATGCCGCCCGGGGTGGGGATGGCCGAGCCGGCCGCGTTGGCGGTCAGGAAGACCACCGCGACCGCCGAGAACGAGATCGAGCCGCCGAAGGCCTGCACCGAGGCGTCCAGGCAGGCGGTGAAGGACAGCGTCAGCAGCAGGATGCCGCCGAAGCCGGTGATCAGCTTGCTGGGCGTCTGCATCAGGTCGAGCATCCGGGGCACCACCCCGAAGAACAGCGAGCGCAGCCGGTTCAGCACGAACCGGCGCAGCGGGGCGACCGCCGCGACCACCAGGGCCAGCACGGCGGCGCTCAGCACGCCGATGATCACCGCGCGGGAGGCGGAGAGGTCGCCGTTGGTCTGGCTGCCGGTGATCAGACCGAAGCTGAACAGCAGCAGCAGGTGCCCGGCCAGGCCGGCCAGCTGCGAGGCGCCGACCGAGGCGACCGCCTGGCCGGAGCGGATGCCCGCCTTCTGCAGGTAGCGGGTGTTCAGCGCGATCCCGCCGATCGCGGCGGGCGCGACCAGCTTCACGAAGGACCCGGCGAGCTGCGCGGCCACGGTGCGGCGGAACGGCAGCTTCTCCGGGACGAAGCCGGTCAGGCTCATCGAGGCCGCGATGTAGCTGAAGCCGGCCGCCGCGAGGGCCGCCGCCGCCCAGGCCCAGTTCATCTCGGAGAGCTTGAGCTGGGCCGGCTTCAGGGTGGTCAGCGCGAGGTAGGCGGCGAAGGTGAGCGCGATCACCATGATCAGCGTCTTCGGCTTGAGCCGCTCCAGCCTGGCCGGCTCCATCGGCGCCTCGGGGGCGATCTGCAGGATCTGGCCGCGGATCCGGCTGAGCAGGTCCTCGCCCGCGACCGCGATGTCCTCCTCGGCCTGCTGCTGGGTGCGCTCCCCGGCGGCGACCTGCTCCAGCGCCTTGGCCTGCGCGGAGGCCTTCCGCTCCTTGCCGGCCCGCTTCAGGTCGACGCGGGTGGAGCGGCTCATCCCGACCGGCTGGAGCAGCGGCAGCGCCTGGGCGACCCGGTCGGCGCCGAGCACCGCGTTGGCGGTGGCGACGGTGCGCTCGGGCCCGACCCGCAGGGCGAAGGTGGTGAGCAGCTGGGCGACGTCGATGCGCAGCGTCAGGTCGGTGGCGGCGATGTCCCCGCCGGACAGGTTGACCAGACAGGCCGTCTTCTCGTCGACGACCAGCAGCGACTCGCCGGTGAGCCGGCGGTGCGCGATCCGGCGCTCGTGCAGGGCGGCGACCGACTCCCACAGCGAGGCCATCACCTGGTCGGTGACCTCCTCGTCGGCGAGGTCGTCGAGGGGGCGGCCCTCGACGTTCTCGTAGACCAGGATCGCGGCGTCCGGGCCCAGCTCGGAGGTGGCGACCAGCTGCGGCGCGCGGGCGCCCGAGGCGGCCGCCGCGTAGGCGATCAGCGCCTCCTGCTCCAGCGCCTGGCGCAGCGACTGGGGGCTGCGCCGGACGGCGACCGAGCGCAGCCGCAGCCGTCGCCAGGCCCGGTAGAAGAAGCCGGAGGCCTGCTGCTCGCGGTCGACGATGTGGACGTCCAGCGGCGGGCCGCTCTGCTGGGCGACCAGGTAGCGGCGGGTGCCGCCGGGGGCGTCCGGGGCGCGGTGGGCGCTGGCCGGGGTGAAGCCGACCTTGCGCAGGCCGATCATCAGGTGCTGGCCGGTGGGCCGGATGTTCGGCGAGCCGATCGCGTACAGCGTGCCGTAGGCGACGGACCAGCCGATCAGCACGGTGAGCAGCAGGGACAGCGGGGTGGTGTAGCCGCCGAGCAGTTCGGTGATGCCGCTGAAGACCACGACCACCCAGAGCGCGACCCGCCAGCGCGGGCGGCTCGACATGCCGACGGCGGTCATGTAGGCGATCACCGGGGCGAGGTAGCCGTGCACCGGGTCGGTGAGGGTGGCGACGGAGTCCAGCGGGAACCGGGTCAGGGCGTCCCGGATGTGGTCGGAGGCGCCCTCGGCGACCCACCAGTCGATGCCCAGCGAGACGCCGTAGGCCAGCACCGAGGCGAGCACGCCGTCGGCGACCCGCAGGCCGTCGCGTTTGATCAGCCGCTCGACCGCGAAGGCGAGCGGGACGGCCAGCACGGCGACGTTGGAGATCAGACCGGTGATGGTGGAGAGCACCGGGGAGAAGCGGGGGGCGTTCTCGGCGATGTCGATCTCGATGCCGGTGGTGGTCGAGGTGGCCACCCCGGCGAGGACGAACACCGCGATGATGCCGAGCACGCCGGCCAGGAAGCGGATCAGGTCGGAGGGCCGGTGCGCGCGGGCGGCGAGCAGCGGCTCGTCGACGTCCAGGTGCGGGGCGTCGTCCAGCGGGTCGTGCGGCTCGGACCCGTCGGGCCCGGTCGCGGCCAGCGCGGTCGCCCCGGGCCCGGTCTCGGCGAGCGCGGCGGCGGGTGCGGGTGCGGGCGGCTGGGCCGGTACGGCGGCGGGCGCCCCGGGTCCGGGGTCGGTCGGCTGCGGGGTCTTGATCGTCCGGTCCTTGATCAGGGAGACTTCCGGGGACGGCGCGGCGGCGGGCTCACCGCCGGGACCTGCGGGCATGCTGTCGGAGGACTCGTCGGAGCCCTCGTCCACGCCCACGTCAGCCGTCCCGGTCATCTGGTCTTGTCCTCGTATCACCACTCACCGCCCCGAAGATGGTGGCATGCCGCGGCGCCCCGTGCTGGACAGGGGCCGGATCGGGCGCGGCGGATCGTTCGCACGACTCCCGCCGCCCGGCCGGATGCGGAAGAATGCCGCAGGTGACGGACGCCACCGACGACGCCGACCGCGGCGAGCTGCCGCCCTTCGCCGAACTCGTGCTCGACCTGACCGAGCGGATTCCACCCGGCCGGGTGATGACCTACGGCGACGTCGCCGAGTACCTCGGCCAGGGCGGCCCCCGCCAGGTCGGCCGGGTGATGGCCCTGTACGGCGGCGCGGTGCCCTGGTGGCGGGTGATCCGCGCCGACGGCCGGCTGCTGCCCGGCCACGAGCACCGCGCCCTCGCCCACTACGGCGAGGAGGGCACCCCGCTGCGCGAGCTCGCCGATCCGCCCCGGGTCGACCTGCGGCGCGCCCGCTGGGACGGCGGGCCGGCCGGGGACTGATGTCCCGGAATCCCGTGCGCGGACGGGAATGACGGGGCAGGATCGTAGGCTCGATACGGCGGGCCCCTCGGCGGGGCCCGCCCGCAGTTGCCCGAGCACGACCCCCAGGACACCCGTGAGCTCCCCCTACCGTCTGGTGCGCAGCCCCCTCGTGCCGCCCGCCCCGCCCCAGCTGGACGAGTACCAGCGCGCGGTGGCCGAGCACGCGGGCGGCCCGCTGCTGGTGCTCGCCGGACCGGGGACCGGCAAGACCACCACCCTCGTCGAGGCCGTCGCCCGGCGGATCGAACGCGGCGCCGACCCCGAGCGGATCCTCGTCCTCACCTTCAGCCGCAAGGCCGCGATGGAGCTGCGCGACCGGATGGCCGGCCGGCTCGGCGCCACCGCCGCCGGCGCCCGCGCCGCCGCCCCGCAGGCCACCACCTTCCACTCCTTCTGCTACGCCCTGCTCCGCGCCCACCAGGACCCGGCCGACTACGCCGAGCCGCTGCGCCTGCTCTCCGGCCCCGAGCAGGACGTCATGGTCCGCGAGCTGCTCGCCGGCGGCGCCGAGGACGCCAAGCGCGGCCGCTCCCGGATCGCCTGGCCGCTCGACCTGCGCGCCTGCCTCACCACCCGCGGCTTCGCCGACGAGGTCCGCGCCGTCCTCGCCCGCAGCCGCGAGCTCGGCCTCGGCGAGGCCGAGCTGGCCCGCTTCGCCGAGGGCGTCCAGCGCCCCGACTGGGCCGCCGCCGCGCACTTCCTCGCCGACTACCTCGACGTCCTCGACCTGCGCGGCGTCCTCGACTACGCCGAGCTGGTCCACCGGGCCGTGCTGCTCGCCGAACGCCCCGAGGTCGAGCAGAAGCTGCGCGCCCGCTACGACGCCGTCTTCGTCGACGAGTACCAGGACACCGACCCCGCCCAGGTCCGGCTGCTGCGCCGGCTCGCCGGGGGCGGCCGCGAACTGATCGCGGTCGGCGACCCCGACCAGTCCATCTACGCGTTCCGCGGCGCCGACATCAACGGCATCCTGGAGTTCCCGCAGACCTTCCGGCACGCCGACGGGCGCCCCGCCGACGTCAAGGTGCTGCGGGTCTCCCGCCGCTCCGGCGCCGTCCTGCTCGCCGCCGCTCGGGAGCTCACCCGCCGGATGCCGATGGGCCGGCTGCCCGCCGACAAGCTCGCCCAGCACCGCGCCCCGCTGCCCGCCCGGGAGGGCGGCCGGGTCGAGGTCTACACCTACCCGACCCCCGGCGCCGAGCTGGACTCGATCGCCGACCTGCTGCGCCGCGCCCACCTGGAGGACGGCGTGCCGTGGGGCGAGATGGCGGTCCTGGTCCGGGCCGGTGCCCGTTCCATCCCCGGGGTGCGGCGGGCGCTCGGCGCGGCCGGGGTGCCGCTGGAGATCGACGGCGACGACCTGCCGCTGCGCGAGGAGCCGGCCGTCGCCCAGCTGCTGCTCGCCCTGCGGGTCTGCGCCGAGCAGGCCGTCCGCTCCCGGCACGACCTCGCCGCCGACGACCCCGCAGCGGCGGACCGCCGGCCCGACCCGCTCACCACCGACCTCGCCCACACCCTGCTCACCGGCCCGCTCGGCGGCCTGGACGGCGCCGACCTGCGCCGGCTCGGCCGCGCGCTGCGCGAGGAGGAGCGCGCCGCGCTGCGCGCCGAGGCCCGCGCCGCCGCCGCGGCCGCCGACGCCGATGACGCGGG